>NZ_MSHA01000031.1:0-33208 GCF_001940965.1 Bacteroides sp. Phil13
TATTATGAACAACTCAAAAAGAATCTTAGGTGAAATCCCTTGTTAATTTAAGTCTAATTTTAAAAAGTAGTTTAATGAAAAAGAAAGAACACAAGTCAAAATCGCTGTTATGGCGGTTATCTTTAGTTCTATTAGCATTGGTCTTGAGTATTAATCTTATGGCTCAAACAATTACACAGACAGGTGTTGTTATTGACCAAAACAATGAACCAATGATTGGCGTAACTGTACAGGCGAAAGGTACAGCAACTGGTGGTATTACAGATTTAGATGGTAACTTTACCATTAAATGCAATAAAGGTGCCACATTAGTTTTCTCTTTTATGGGATACAAAACAGTTGAGCACAAAGCAAGCGGTCAAAGAATGAAGATTGAAATGGCTGAAGATGCTCAGGCTCTGGATGAAGTTGTAATTGTCGGTTTTGGTTCAATGAACAAAAAACATATTACAGGTTCAATGACTTCGGTTGATTCTAAAATCTTGGAAGAAAAGAATTCAGTGAATGTTTTTGATGCATTACAAGGAGCTGCTCCCGGTATGCAAATCGTATCAAACTCCGGAGCCCCCGGCTCTTCTTCATTTGTATCTATCCGTGGTGCTTCTACTTTTAGTGATGAAGGTGTCTCTCCGCTGTATGTTGTAGACGGAGTAGTTGTTGATAACATTGACGACATTTCTGCCAATGATATTAAGCAAATTGATGTTATGAAAGATGCAGCTTCTTCGGCTATTTATGGTGCTCGTTCTGCAAATGGTGTAATACTGATTACTACTAAATCAGGTGAATCAGGAAAACCTCGTATTGATGCACGTTACCAACATTCCTTTTACACTGTTGCCCGTAAATTGCCTCAGGTTAATGCGTTTGAAAGCCGTTTAAGTATGGCAGCTTCCGATTTAAACAATCCTTCCAAAACTTTAGAGAAGTTTTCCGCACGTACAGACTCTGTAGGCATGCAGTATAGTACAAACTATTATTATCAGGATTTATTGTTCCGTACAGGTGGACGTGATGATGCCAGTGTACAAATTAGTGGTGGTTCCAAAGGGTTCAAATATCGTGCATCTTTGAACTACATTGGTGAAAAGGGTGTAATTCTAGAGTCTGGAAATGACAAATATACCGCTAACGTCAATGTTGATTATGAACCGTGGAAAAATATAAAGTTTACCACTCGTGTTCGTTTAAGCTACAATAAAACTAACAATATTAAAGAAACTGTTTTGCAAGATGCCATGCGTCGTGATCCGGATATGATTATCTGGTATCCGGATGGTGAATTAATTCCCTATTATTCTTCGGGGGGACGTCGTAATCCTATTGCTGAGCTAAAACAAAAGTTAGATGAACGCTCGACTTATAGAGGAAACTTTTATCAGGGTATAACCTGGACATTTACTCCTTGGTTAAGATTGGATGCTGACATTTCAGCTGATTATACATCTAATAGAAATTTAACATTCTCATCCAAGTATCTGGAAGGAAGTGATAATGGGAAAAATACAGGAGCAGATAAAAGCCAACAAACTTGGAAATATGCAGGCGAAGCTTATTTAAACTTCAATAAGACAATTGCCAAAGACCATTCTTTGAGTGCTATGGTTGGTAGCAGTTTTGAAGTTAGCAATCAATTGGCATATAATATAGCCGGTTCGTTTTTTCTCTCCGAAGATATTCATTATATGAATTTGGCTACTGTAAAAGATGTGAAGAATATCAATACAACCGGTTGGGATGAAGCTATGGTGGGTGTATTTGGACGTGTAGT
Source organism: Bacteroides sp. Phil13 (assembly GCF_001940965.1). Lineage (NCBI taxonomy): Bacteria > Pseudomonadati > Bacteroidota > Bacteroidia > Bacteroidales > Bacteroidaceae > Bacteroides > Bacteroides sp. Phil13. The sequence continues at coordinate 1,772 of NZ_MSHA01000031.1, forward strand.
ATATAGCTGGAAGAGTCGCTATACGGTGACTGGTAATCTTCGGTTTGATGGTTCTTCTCGTTTTGGTAAGAATAACCGTTGGGGATCTTTCCCTTCTGTCTCTGCTGCATGGCGTGTTTCGGATGAACCCTTTATGCGTTGGGCTAATAACATTCTTACGGATGCCAAAATCCGTGCAAGCTATGGTATTACTGGTAATGACAAGATTGGTCGCTATGAATCGCAAACCGTTTATACAGCCGGCTCTCAATATTATAACTCAGTAGGTGGTATTGTACCTGCATCTAAATATGGTAATCCTGACTTAAAATGGGAACAGACGAAACAAACAAATATCGGTGTGGATTTGAGCTTTCTAAATGGACGTATTATGTTTGTTGCCGACTATTACATAAAGAAAACAAGTGACTTGCTTTCTGACTATAATCTTCCAAGTACTACCGGTTATGATAAAATGCGTGTAAACTTAGCTAGTATTGAAAATAAAGGTGTTGAGTTATCACTTACAGCAACACCTGTCAGAACACGTGATTTTAACTGGAGTACTACTGTAAATTGGTGGAAGAATGATAATAAGATTCTTGATTTAGCACGTGAGGATTATATTAATAGCGCTTGGCTGATTGCAGCAGGAAAGCCAGCTGGTCTATTCTATGGTTATAAGAATTTGGGGGTATATGAATATGACGCAAGTAATGCCTGGACTCAAGATTATAAAACCCGTCTGACTCCTGTTTTCAAACGGGACAATGAAGGCAATGTCGTTATAGGTTTGAATGGTCAGCCAACATTGGAAAAATATCTAAACCCAGATGGTACTGAATATACAGGCAAAATAGCTCAGATGAAAGTAAATGGAGTAGTTGCTGGTGGTGGTGATGTTATATGGTATAACAAACCTAATGAAAACGGTGAGTTAGATGGTGTAATCAATTCTAACGACCAGACAGAATTAGGCAAAGCAAATCCTGATTGGTTTGGATCCTGGGGTAATACCCTTACATATAAAGACTTTTCTCTTTCATTTAACTTCTATGTTAGTTGGGGAGGACAAGTTTGGAATGACTTGAAGCGTTACTATTGTTCATGGGGAGGAAATACTCATAAACAAACTCCTGAATATATTATGCAAGGCTGGAAATATCCGGGTGAGATTACAAGTTGGTATGCATTGAACTCCAAACAGCGCAAAACAAATAATCACTCTATGAGTTTGAGTGATCAGTTCCTGGAAGATGCGACTTTTATTCGTTTACAATCTGTTCGATTAAGTTACAGTGTGGATCCCAAATTCTTAGGTAAAACTCCACTTCGCTCAGTTCAAGCATATATTTATGGTAATAATTTGCTGACTTGGACTAATTATACAGGATATGATCCGGAGTTGAGTGGCGGTGTTCTAACCCCAGGTAAAGACAGTTCTAAATATCCTCGTAAGCGTGAGTTTGGCTTTGGATTCAACATTGGATTTTAACTAAAAAGATAAGAAAAATGAAGAAATATATAATATTAGCTTTTACAAGTCTTTTGGCTTTATCAAGTTGTGAGAGTTTTTTAGACAGAACCCCTTTGTCAGATTTGTCTCCATCAAGTTACTTTAAAGATAAAGCTGAAATGAAGAACTGGAATGCAGGTATTTATGATGCGTTTCAAAGTGCACTTTCCAGGCGTCAGGTTCTTTTTGGTGATGTACGTTCAGATAATGTAACCGGCACATCCTATGAAGATTCTAAGATTTACATGAATGCCTTGATGCCCAATATCTCAGAAGCCAGTTGGGAACCTTTTTTCACTTGTATCTCCAGATGCAATATTGGTATTCAAAAATATCCGACAATTCCTAACATCCTAGAATCTGAGTATGCCCCATATATCGGACAATGCTATGCCATGCGTGCTTATATGTATTTTTGGGGAACTCGTACTTGGGGTAAAATGCCAATAATAACGGAACCATGGGATGGATCCTTAAATTCTATTGCCATTCCCCGTTCTTCATTAGAACAAGTAAAAGAACAAATATTATCTGATATAGAAAAGGCTATCAGTTACTTTAACCAATCTGATACAAGTGATAAAATTTACTTGGGCAAAGATGCAATGTACGCTTTATTAACAGAAGTTCACATGTGGTATAATGACTATCAAGATGCATTAACAGCTTCAGAACATTTTATCAACCATAAGAGTTTGTCACTATCTAATGGAGAAATTGAATGGAAAAACATCTTCACCAATCCTAGTAGTTCAAAAGAAGTAATCTTTGCTATGGCATGGGATTACGAAACAGATGGAGCTTTAAGTGGCTGGCCGCAACTTTTAGGAGCAAGTAACACGAATAATGGTTACAGAATGGCAGAACCCATTTTTAATGAGTTTATAGATCGGCTTCGTTCAGGAGAAGGTTCTGATGCACGTTTTTGGAATACAATTGACACTGTGAAAGTATACTATAAGGCCTCTCGTGTTCCTTTGACGTATGCAAGTTATACAGCTGGAGTAGAAAGCGTAAATAAATGTATCAAATACAGCAATATTGATCCTGAACGTGAGTATGATTCCTCTAATCAAGTGTATAAATCATATTTCTCAGTAATGAACACAACCGACAGCGAGTTTTCTCTGGTAATGATGCGTATGGCAAATATTATGTTACTACGTGCAGAAGCTTTAAACAAATTGAACAGAGGAGATGAAGCACTTAGCATCGTTAATGATATTCGTAGTCGTGTGGGTTACTTGAAAGATGCAAAATTAGAGGTATCTAATGTTAATAATGTAAATGAAGTAGAAAATATTATTCTACAAGAAAGGCAATTAGAACTTTATGGAGAAGGGTATCGCTGGTTTGATTTAATGCGAACAGGTCATTTAATAGAAGTAATGGACCCTATCTATTCCGCGCGTCAGGAAGCAGCAGATGTGACAGTAACTGGTTTTGGTAATGAAGGTACTAAATACTGGCCAATTCATTATGCTGAATTTGAATCAAACAAGGCACTGGTTGGAGACCAGAATCCACCTTATACTGAACGTTAAAAATAAACTATAAAAAAAGAGTTAATAATGAAACAAGAATATTATAAAAAAGCATTAGCCTTGATGGTAATTCCTTTCCTTATAGCAAGCTGTGAATTATTGGGGTTAGATTATCAAGATTCATACGATTATGATTATAATGCTGGCATGCCAAGTAATAAAATAGATATGTCTGCTTTCGAATTTATCAAATCCCGTACAGATATATTTTCTTTATTGGAAGAGGCTATTTTGTATGCAGGAGTTGAAAATGAGTTTAAACAAAGTGGAATGACCTACTTGTTACCAACGAATACAGCATTTAACTCAGAGACGAGTACTGATTTAAGTTATTTTCAGACGCATCAACTAACGTATATAGATGAGGAAACTGGAGAACTTGTTTCTTACGCACCTATAAGTATGACTGCCTATCCTAAAGAACAAGTGAAAGAATTTTTGCTTTATCACATTGTGAAGGGTAAATATACTTTCACTAATCTTCCGGCAGAACCAACTTGGTTTGAGACGGTAGCTACAGCTGATACAGCTAAAATAAACATGTATTTATTGAAAGACCGTAATCCCAACATTGTATTCAACAATTTTGATGGGCATTACAAATCTTCCATCAAGCCACGCACTTCCAATCTTTACAATGCTGACGGTTCATATATGCATGTCATGGATAGTTGGTTGGATCGCCCTACAAAAGAACAACTAAATATGAAATAACCTAAAAAGATTACGATTATGAAATATATTTATCAATTTTTCATTGTTCTACTTTGTGCTTTCTCTTTTGCAAGCTGTGGTGATGATGATTTTATCGAAATAGATTCGTTAAGTACAGATGGAGATGAATTCTACTGTAATCAGAAAGTGAAAGTATGGATGTGTGTACGCTCCAGCGATTTATGGCATACGAATTATGAATGGAGTTGTGATGCGGGTTCATTGACCCAACCTCAAGGTCTAAATGAAATGACATGGAAAGCGCCAAGCACTCCTGGTACATACACAATTACCTGTCGCGCTAGTATTGGTGGCGAATCACAAGTCCGTTCTCATAAGATGTATGTATCCAGTTATTATTTTGATAAATTTGAGAAAACTCCTCATTCTTTATCTTTACAAGGTAGTACGACTGGAACACTTAAAAAAGAATCTAACGGTAACCAATATCTGCAAGCAAAAGTGAATTCTGCCGCAGAAGTAAATCGCTATCTTCGCCGTGCTTTTGGAGATAACACGCTATATACTCCGTTTAGTACCCGCATGAAACTTGGTTTTGACTCTAATGTCCCTAATATGCAAGAAATTGTAGTTGGGAAAAAAACAGGAAAAGCAACATTGGAATATCGTTGGAATTTACGTTCCGATGCTTCCAACAATGGTTCTTATATTAACCAGATTCGTCTGATATGGTATCCGGGAAAGCTAAAAAGTGGAGAAGTGTATCCGGCTGTACCTAATGAAGAACTTACGATGGAAGGTACCACGGATTATAATGTACAGTTAATTGTTCAGTATACATCTGCTGCAGGCAAAAAAATTACGTATAACGAATATCACAACCTGAATACAATGAATACATTTACTGCCAAACTTTATCAGACGGTATCCATGTCTGTTGACGAAAGTGAAGCAATCATTGTGCATGTAGCTGGTCAGGAAGTATTAAAGAGTAATATTTTAAAAGATGCACGTACTGAAAACTCCTGTGAAGGTCGTATGTCTATCAATAACTGGGAGCTTTATATACCCAATGGCAATGCTGGTAAAAACATTCCGTTAGTATATATTGATGACGCTTACGCCTCTAATACAGGTATTTTAGAATAATATTCATTCATCAAAAAGTATCTTGGGAATTATTGTATCCTAAGATACTTTTTTTAATTCTTGTAATTATGAAAAAACGATTATTTCTTGTTTTGTACACATCACTTTTTGTTGTAACTGTCTTTGGTCAAGACTTTAAGGGAGTTATTGTAAATGCCAAACAACGTCCTTTAAAAGGGATGAAAGTTTGGAAAAAGAATACCACTGAAAGTGTAAAGACAGACAATATGGGAGTATTCTTTTTTCCCGGTTTGCAGCCCACAGATACATTGGTAGTATCTATATCTAAAAAAGAAGAAGCAATTATCCCTATTGGTAAGCTATCTCAAGCTTCTCTTAAATTGGAAAAGAAATTTTTCATCTTATTCGATGGACAGAAAGAAGAAAAAAGAGAATACACGAGGATTCTCCGTACAAGTTATAACTCAAATGTATTGACCCGTGAACAGATTCAGAAGTTATCAGCCAATAGTATTTACGATCTATTTAAGGGTGGAGCTATTCCGGGGGTAACAGTGAACGGAGACAAAATTACAATTCGCGGAGGAAGTTCATTTGATTTGGATAATGAGCCTTTATTTGTTGTCGACGGTACTTTATACGAAAGTAGCAGTGAAGTAGATGGTGTCGTATCAATCAATGACATAGACAAGGTAGAAATACAAAAAGACGGTGCAGCTTATGGCATGAAAGGAGCTAACGGTGTTATAATTATTACTACAATTAAGAAATAATATATAACTATTAAACACGCATGCACTATGAAAAACAACCGGATAAGATATTACCTGAGTTTATGGGTGATACTATTTGTTAGCATCTTTACAGGTAATGCTCAACAAACAGATACTGTTTATATGAACAATATTGTCAGTTCATTTAAACAAGTTACTAATTTGCCGCAGGAGAAAGTATATTTGCATACCGATAAACCATATTATTTTGCAGGTGATACTATCTGGTTGAAAGCATATTTGGTGAATGCCATTACCCACTTTTCCGGAAATGGCAGTCACTATGTGTATGTAGAGCTCATAAATCGCAAGAATAAAGTTCAGCAGCGTATTAAGGTTCAGCAACGCGAAGATATTTTCTCAAGTTTTATCCCTCTTCCAAAATCATTGGAGGCTGGTGACTATTATCTCCGTGCATATACCCATTGGATGTTGAACGAAAAATCCGACTATTATTTTTCCAAAAATCTAAAAGTCTTTGCTTCCCAATCTTCGTTTATGTATCCGGAAATAAGATATGAACAGAAAGGGAAAAAACGTATAGCAACTGTTACCTTCAAAAGACCCGACAATACTGTCTATGCAGGTAATTACGTACACTATATGGTTCGTACCAAGCCATACGAAAATAAGTTCCGTCAGCAACAGACTAACAAGAACGGAGAGATTCAAATAGATATACCTGAAAAAGATAAAATAGAACAATATATCTATGTTGTATTGGAAGATAAACAGTTAAAGCATAAACACACATTTTATGTTCCGGATGCTTTTGACTACCATGTCGATTTTTTTCCGGAAGGTGGTAGCTTAATTTCGGGATGTACCCAAAAAGTGGGTATAAAAGCTATAGACACAAATGGAAATTCAGTAGAAGTGACTGGTAGTATTTTAAACAGTAAAGGTGATACCATTACTCATTTTAAGAGTTCTTATGCAGGTATCGGCAGTTTTATGCTACCTATTTCAATAGGTGAAAAATATAAAGCAGTCGTTAGTTCTATTACAGGAGATATGAAGAAAGAGTTTTTACTGCCTGATCCGGAGGCCGACAAATTCTCTTTATCCATTACCGAACGTAACGGCATCATACATTACACAATATTACATTCTCCCCAAGAGAGGTTGCCGGATAATTTATACTTGATAGCCCATGTTCGTGGTTTTCTCCTATTTGTACAACCCATACAGAAAGGACAAGGAGCGGTCAGCCTGAAATCCATCCCTGAAGGGATATTAACCCTTACTTTATTGGATGGAAATTACGTTCCACACAGTGAACGCCTTGTATTCGTTCGCCAAAATCATTCAATCTGGCAATTAGCCTCTGATAAGGCATCCTATGGTTCGCGTTCACCGATATCTCTTGATATCCACCTCTCCGATCTGTCAGGGCAACCTATAACGGGTGACTTCTCTTTAAGCGTTACAGACAACGATGCCATCAGATGTGATTCTACCGCAGATAATATTCTTTCTAATTTGCTGCTGACGTCAGATATAAAAGGATACATCGAAACACCCGGATATTATTTTAAAGATAATTCTCAGCGATTGAAAGCCTGTCTGGATAATTTAATGCTGACGCAAGGATGGAATCGTTTTAATGTAGAAGACATTCTTAAAGAACAGCAAAAGAACCCCAAATACTTTATGGAAATCGGACAAACTATTTCCGGTAAGGTATTAGATATTCGTAATAAGCCACTTTCTGGAAAAACTGTGAATGTCTTTGTCAATAAGCGTCCTTATCCCTCAACACACACAGATAATGACGGAGTGTTTATTGTAGATAAGTTAAGTTTTGCAGATACAGCCAGAGTTGAAGCACAGGTAATAGAAAAAGGAAAATTCTTTCGTGCTAATATCCGGATAGACAGGGATTATTTTCCGGAAGCAGTAAACACCCATCCATACAAGGATGCAAAATATGAGCAACAGAACGAATATATAGAAGAAATGCAATCACCTTTTGTCAGAGAAGACGGAGTCTTGATGCTGCGGCTTCCAGAAGTAGTGATTAATGCCAAGACTTTAGTAAAAGATCGTTTTTCCTCCTATAAAATAGATGATGAAGAGATGTTGACTCAACAAGATGCGCGCACGGCACTCGATTTAGTCAAGAATGTTCCCGGATTCCGAATTATAGATAATCGTCCGTATATAAATCCTAAATACTCCCAACGTCCGGAACATCTGATGTCTAATGATTTAAATAACAGGAATGCTTTGCGTCCCAAAGAGAAAATAGATTATGGTCGTACTGCGCGCTTCATGCTGGATAACAAAACGATCAGTTTCAATGCTCTTTCTCTCATCAATGCGGAAGACATCGTAGGAGTACACAAAATTGATCCGGAAGTTGATGCAGCCGTCAATATTACTCAAAATCTGAAATACTTGGAAGCAGCCTATAATGAAGCATTTGAGAGTGGTGCCACTTTAGAAGAATTGGAAGAACTGGAAGTGGACAGACAACTCCAGAAAATGAAGGATGGAACTCAAAGTATCTCCGGTGGATGTATTGTGTTAACCTCACGTACCGGCAATTTAGAGATACCGCGTACTTCCCAAGGAGACACGGCATTCCTGCTCGGCTTTAATCGGTATAAATCCTTTTATAGCCCTAAATACGTAACAGGCGAAGAACGCAAATCACTTGTACCGGATAATCGTACCACCATTTACTGGCAACCTCAACTCCGAACCGATGAAAGAGGTAATGCCAGCGTACACTTTTACACAGCTGATCGTCCCAGCTATTATACAATTATTATTGAAGGTATAACAGATAAAGGTGTACCTTGTCGCTATGAACATTTATTAAAAAGATAAGCAGCTTATTTTTTATTTTAAATTTGATATCATGAAGCGTATAAAATTATTTTTAGCACTATCTGTATTGGCTATTCTTTTATGTGGAATAAGTTCTTGTTCAAAAGAAGAGAGTGATAAACCGAATACTGAACAGCCCGACCCCGAACCAACTCCTGAGCCTACCCCGGAACCGGCTCCAGAACCGGATGACTATAAACTGCAGGGAAATATGCAAGCCGCACAACAACTGGTTGGAAAAGATTATTCGGAAATCCATAAGTATATGCGCTCTTATGGATGGGACTATTCTGAACATCCCAATTCATCTGATAAAGATCATAAAGACGGAGTGCATTGCGAAGTTATATATGACGAAACAATACAGCAATATGTTTTCAAGTTTATCAGCCATGCCAATGCTGATGCCCTTGACGGTGACCGGGGAAAACTGGAAGACCGCCAACGTAATGAAATGAAAACGCAAACGACCGCTGCCTGGTATAAATTGAATGGTAACTGGGATGAATGGCAACGCCTTGAATGGAAATTCCGTATTCCGAAAGATTTCAGACCTTCTACAAGTTTCTGTCATATTCACCAATTAAAGGCACAGGAGGGTAATAATGGTTCTCCATTGATAACCATAACTCCCCGCTGCAATAGTAATGGCAGTAACCGTCGTGTACAAGTGATCCATACCGGTGATAATAGTGCTACTACTAAAGGAACAATCATAGACAATCTGCCATTGTCTGATTTTGAAGATGAATGGATACAAGTAGAAACAGAGATGCACTTTACGCACGATGGGGCATTCAGTATTAAGATGACACGTATCAGTGATAGTAAAGTATTAGTTGATAAAGCTTTTAGCAATATTGACTTATGGAGGAAGGGAGCGATAAGTATCCGAAATAAATTTGGCATTTATCGTAGCTTTGGAAGAAAGATGGAAAGTACTGATGATCGTCCTACCAATGGAATAAAGGATGAGACTTTGCAACTGGCAGATTTCAAGGTTTATGAGAAAAATACAAATCCCAAGCCTGAAAGCCACGATTAGGGTGAAGGGAGAATTTATCAGAAAACATTATGAAATATATACTGTTATCGCTAATAGGAGTTTTCATTTGTTCTCAAGAAATTGCTATACCATATCAAGAGAAGGTATATCTCCATACTGATAAGCCTTTCTATTTAGTCGGTGACACCATCTGGCTGAAAGGCTATTTGGTAAATGCGCAAACACATAAAGAAAGTGATGTGCAAAGTCGCTTTTTATACATCGAACTCATAAACCGGAAGAATAAGGTAATTCAACGTAAAAAGATAAAAGAGGAGAACGGGCATTTCTTTAACTTCATTTCTTTAGAAAAAGATATTGAAGAAGCCGATTATCAAATTCGTGCTTACACCAATTTCATGAGAAATCAAGGAGAGGAGTTCTTCTTTACCAAACAGATTCCTGTATATGCCAATACCTCTTCGTTACTCACTGCGAACATCGAATATGATTCGGAAGAAGCCGATGGGAAATATATTGTTATTACCCTGTTGCGTAAAGATGGAACTCCCTATGCAAATTCTCGTGTTGAGTACATAATTCGCACAAAAGAATATAAGAATCGCTTTCACCGTGTGAAAACAAATACCGAGGGGCAAATACGCTTTAAGTTACCCGAACGAGAGAAAGGCGTGGAACCTTACGTTTACCTTTCTCTATACGAGAAGGAATATGTACACCGTAAGCGTATCTTTCTGCCGCAGGATTATGAATATACGGTCGGTTTCTACCCTGAAGGAGGGCATTTACTGGCAGGAGTACAACAGCAAGTTGCCTTTAAAGCAGAAACATCTACCGGTGAAATCATAACCGTAGGGGGATATGTCTTAAACCAGCGAAAAGATACATTAGCTACATTCAACAGTGAGTATGCAGGTATAGGTTCCTTTGCTATTCGGACTGAAGAGAAAGATACATTGTGTGCTTTGGTAAAAGACAACTTCGGAAATGAACGGAGTTTTATTTTACCTAAAGCTTCCAGTACTCATGTTTCTCTTGCCATACGTCAGGATACTACTTTTGTACACTACCGTATACTCACTCCCTCAGAGAGAGAACTAAATGAGAATTTCGATCTGTCAGTGCATACACGCGGCAGGATTCTCTTGAATCGTGTCATATCTCATGAACAATTATCCGATAGCCTCCCTCTCGATTTATTTCCCGAAGGAATTGCTCATTTCACATTGTTCAATCGGGATACGACAGTAGTAAGCGAACGGCTTATTTTTGTCAGGAAGCCTTCTGCGGTATTTCAGTTGGCTGCTTTGGGTAGCCCGGCCGACAGCCGCCAACCTATAAGAATAGGATTACGCGTGTTGAATGAGCAGCAAATGCCAATTCAAGGAAACTTCTCTTTGAGTGTGACTGATGATTTCGCTGTAAATATAGATCCTAACGCCAATCATGTGGTCAGTGAACTATTGCTGAATTCTGATTTAAAAGGCAACGTCTTTTCGCCTGGTTACTATTTCTCTTCTCACACTCCGAACGTCAAGAAGCATTTGGATCAACTCATGCTGACACACGGCTGGCGTAGATATAATGTGAGTACAAATTTGAGAGAAGCGGAACAGAAGTATAAATATGAAGTTGAGAGGACTCAGCAAATCTGCGGATATGTTGAAAGTCATTTTGATAAGAAGAGATTGCCTCATTTTGCACTGCTTGTGAATAATCCTCAAAAAGCTTTCAAACAAATTGTTGTCTCCAATGAAAAAGGAGAGTTTTGTTTTACCCATAATTTTCAACAAGTGAAGGAACATTTGACAGGGTTCTTAATTTATGGTGCCGGGAAGAAACCCAAATGGCGATATGGTATTTATATGAATGAAATAGAATATCCCGATATCAACCATTTGCATTGGCAAAAAGAAGATATACCTTTGAAAAGCAAAGCTTTCATTAAGAGTGTGCGCGAAGATTATACTCTTGTAAATGGAGAAAAAATATACCGGCTACCGGAGGTAGAGATCACCGCTTTGCAATTACCGAATGGGTGGATCTCATATAAAGTGGTTGAACCGGAGAAGATAGAACAGATAAATGAAAAGACGGCTTTGGATTTATTAAAGAGAACTCCTAATATTGTTGTTCATTCCGGGGTTAGAAATAATACCAGTCAGATGTTTGTATTAGTTCCAAACAGAAACTTCAATAAAAAAAGCTCTTATAGTAAAATATCCGGTTCTAATGGTGATAGTCCGATATCCGGTTACTGGGAACGCTTTTGGAAAAGAGTACCCGTCATAGTGGATGGATATGAACTAAAGAATATACAAGATCTGGAAAATCTGCATGCCGGAGATGTGAAGTCTATAGATTTTGTACGGGACAAAGCAATGTATATTGCAAACAGCGAGGATCATTATACTTGGGAAAATTATGAAGAAACAGAAGCCGCAACAATAGCTAATGCACCGCAAATTGGCGATGCGCTACCTCTGATTGTTCAGCCTCAGAAAGTATACATAAGTACTTATCTCTCTAAAGGAATTATAGGTTCGTCTATTCCGAGCATTGCCCGTATCGGTTATTTATCCTATGCTAAGAATGCAGAATTCTATGCTCCTAAATACCCCACCGAGGAAAGTCGTAAAATTATCAATTCCGACAAACGTACTACTATTCATTGGGAACCCAATATCCGTTTGAATGAGAAAGGAGAAGCAGGGCTTAGTTTCTATACTGCCGACCGTCCCTCCACTTATACTGTGGTGATAGAGGGGATTACTGACGACGGGAAAGCATGTCGATACGTAAAACAGATAAGATAAATTGCTAATAAACGGAAGAGGCGGAGGTATAGTCAGATTATTTCCGTATCTCTTTTAAGGAACAATATGTTCACAGGCAAGAAATATTTGTTTCACAGTCAAGAAATGAATGTTTCTTGACTGTGAAATAAACGTTCCGCAGGGGTGGAACAACGACATAGCTTCTTCGTGGAGTCTTATTTATCGCACTTCGTTACAGAACAATCTATAAAAGAAAGCCTTATCGGACAGGGAGGCCTGCACTAGTCAGCGACGCCCAAGGCATAAACGATTGATTGGCCGTTCCTTCCGGACGGCTTTTTTGAATCATCTTACGAGTGTACGGCATATCCATTCCTTTGCGGTCGTGATAATGATGATAAGCCCGTTCCCAGGCTGGACAGATTTTCTCCCGCTGTTTGGATGAGATCTCAGGTCCATAGACCGGCTTTCCAAACCAAGTGATATACTGTACATGAGGAACTTCTTCACCGGACATGTATCGGGCCGTGTACTCAAATCCTTTGTAGAGGCGATTGTCGAACGCTCCATATAAGTCTATATCTTGATTCCAGGCTATTTCGGCGGCACAGGCAAGGAAAGCAAGCCCCATCTGTACGTGCTGCTGGTCACGTCCACTCTCCTGGCATTGCCCGCTTTCATAAAAATAGTTTTTGATAGCACCATTCGTATCACCATCGAGCAATTGCTTACAGGCAGTGTCAAAAATATCCCGCCGGTCGAGGAAGATGCCGATACACATAAGTGTTTGTCCGTTGGCAGCATCCCAATTGCCATTATAACGAGGCGTCCAGTCCTTTATCACCGAGTACCAGACGTTGATGACCATATCTTCAAATGCTTTACGATCTTTGGCATTCCAGCCTTTATAAGTATGTTTTATTATCTCGGCAGCATTGAGATATTTGATTCCTGCCGTACCCACCTTCAATTGACGGTTGTGGTTTACGACCGATTCAAGAGTCTGAGCCCAGGCATTGAATATCTCGATAGCCTTCTCCGCATAAGCTTTATCCCCTTCCACATACCATTGCAAAGCCATGGTGTAGGCTGCCGCACCATCACGTACAAACTCTTTTCCTCCATTATCGGGTTTATTATAAGGGCCGTTATCTACAACCTTAAAAGGAGTCGGTTTGTAATTGAGCGAAGCGATTTCCGATGACTTGAGCTGATTCCACGCTTCCTTCCAAGGTTCTTCGCCTGCAAGGACTTTAGCTTTCATGAATTCAAGATCAGAGGTCGTGTGTAACATTCCGGGATGTACGAATTCCTGTCCGAAACTGACAATGCATATCAGCGCATACAGGAGTGAGAAAAAAGTTCTTTTAGTCATAATCATTAAGAAATTTATTGCTATTGATATAATACATAGTTACGTTATTTTCCAACAGTTCTTATCAGAACCTTCCGGCTATAAGCCTTCTGGCCAGCTTCTTGCACACGAACCACATAAAAATCATCGTTCAATGGCATACTCTCCACCCAATTGCCAGAAGAAGATTTGAGCATCTGCACCATGCTTCCATGAGTCGTGTAAATAGATATCCATGCATCTTTTTGCGATTTTACTCTCACACGATTTGTTTCCACAACAATATGCGGGATATCTTCTCGGCCAGTTTCAGACATTAGCCCCGTAGAGATACCTCTTGCCGCCCTCTGAGCCTCGTAGAGTGATGCGGGCTGCAGACCTTTACGATTCTGCCCTTCTATATATCCATTGGTATATTCACTCATATTGTTGCGGTATCTCCGTATTGTTTTAGCCGTGCATCCGATAGCGTAGTTTTGTCCCGTAGGCACTTTATCCAGATAAATGGCACCGTCCTGTACATCACAATTCCAGAACACGCTGTTGGTGCCTCCCCATCCGTGGCCGCTTCCCATATTGTCACGCAGATACATGCCTATTTTCCCGGCATTCGATTTTATAGTTCCCAATTCCGCCCAGTTATCAAACAAAATCCCCTGCGACCACAACCGATGTCCCTCAGCTTGTGCAAGGGAAAGTTCCGAATGGAAATTCAACACAACAATACCGCTGGTGGAGGCACAGCCATTAGAGATATAGTGATGACGCCCGTTACGGGCATAGCAGTTTTTCAATAAGATGAGTTGTGAACGATGGTAATTCTCAAAATTATAATACGTACCTCCCGTACAAAGTCCGGAGGGATCAATAGCATAGCAATCTTCAATTGTACTCCTCGTAGTGGAAGTCGTTTTAATACCCGCATGAACAAAACCGGACATTGAAACACCTTTCACCCATGAATTCTCCAACGAACTCATATAGATACAATTCTGATCGACGTTAGCCGTAGAATTCTCCGGACTTCTTTCAAAAGAGATGTGCAGATTCTCAATGCCTACATTGTGGCGGATTGTTCCCGGATTTGAAATCTTGTAGATATATGCCTGGGCATACTGTACGTCGAGCGCATAAAATATGGGAGCATCCACTTCAATCATATTTCCTTCCACTTTGGTGACGTAGCGATGATAGGAAATATCAATATCCTTAGTTTTCCATTTCTTGCTTTCATCTGTGTCGCGCTTTGTATTGCCGCCATACCAGACTGCTTCCAGCCAAGCTGTTGTGGTAGGATATTTAATACAAATCAAGTCGCCTGCCTGATAGGCGCTTGCATCTTCCACCTGAAAGGAATAATCGCCGGACATCACCTTCTGTGTTACAATATTTACCTGAGCATCACCTTTCCCATTTCCCCAATTGTGCGCAGAGGAATTTCCCATTAAAATAAGCCGTTTAGCCTTTTCTGCCGCATTTCTTCCGTAGAGAACCGTGGAATCATTGTCCGAGAAGCAATTACCTTCGCCACGCAAAATGACTCCGTCGTATGTCAGGTTTAACGTCCCGTCCACATTATATCGTCCGGCTTTCAGCAATACGACTCCTCTGATACCCTCTGCGTCCAAAGCATATTTTCCTACTTCGTCAATGGCTTTCTGTATATGTTGCGTATTGTCGGCCTCCTTGTCCTCCAGAGGCCTGAGAGTAATGGTGCGTTCCGGCAAACTGACCACAGGAATGTCTTTTCCATTCCCGTATCCTGCCTGACTAAAATCCGGAATGACAAAACCATCATTATCTTTCTTATAAGTCAGGCTTCCAGATTCATCCTGAATAACGAGTTGCGATTGCCAACTTTCCTGGGCATTAAGGGAGTAACTGCCTACAAAACATAAGCTCCCGATACATAAAGATACAAGTTGTGATTTCATATGTATTTATTACTTTTTGTGATATGTAAAGAAAGGGAGATTTCTTCTCTTCATTTTGTAGTGTTATCTCATTTCCTTGTAATATTGTATCGCTCTGTTTCAAGATGACAAAGATTATAGCATTTCATCAACACAAAGATATACTATGGGCGATTATTCTAACAGGGCTTTGAGGAGAAAACGATCTTTTAGCCAGACTAAGCATCTGTTTTTCCCAAACAGATGGTCTATCTGACCGGAACAGACGGTCTGTTTACCCAAAACAAACCATGTATTTCCCCTTAACATACCTTCTTTTCGGGCAAAACTAACATTCTTTTTCGTGATAAGGCTACACCTTATGCCCGAAAGGGTGTAGCCATATTGCATAAAGGGTGACACCATCTCGGATATAAGGTGTAGCCCTTTACTTATCGGGTTATATTCTTTTCTGGTTATATCGGGAAAATATTCGGAGGAAAAATATTATTTTCACACATAAAGCGCATGAAAGATATTATTTTTATTTAAGATACAACAGTCATTGCATCCCTTTTTGTAATTCTGTCCCCTTTTCCTTTCTTTCCGCACTTCTTTAATAAGGAATGCTTGCGTTCTTTCTTTTTCCCCCACCGTTGGGCGGAAAGAAAGGAATCTGAGACAATAGAATTATCATTTTGTCAACTATGACAAAATGATTTTTATAGGTCATTTTCTGAAAAAACGATTAGTCGTGCGGCTGAGGATTCGGATTGGTATGCGCTTCATAAACTTTGAAATCAGCCAACTGTAGGCTTTCATCTTTAAGTCCGTTATCGGGTCTGTCGGATGCACTTTGCATTTTCCGCCCCAGACTGCGATAAATACCAAATTTATTCCGGATACTTGTCGCCCCCTTCCTCCATAAGTCTACATCTGCGAAAGATTGGTCGGCAAGCACTTTCCCATCGCTGATACGGGTCAGTTTGATGCGGAATGTGCCATGATGGGTATAATGCATTTCTGTCTCCACTTGTATCCATTCATCTTCAAAGTCGGCAAGCGGAAGGTTGTCTATAATAACACCCTTGCCGGACGTTCGTGTGTCGCCTGTATGAATTACTTGTACACGCTTATTCCCTCCGTCTTCATCGCAACGGGTACTGATAGTAATGAGTGGTGCGCCATTATTACCTTCCTGCGCCTTCAGTTGGTGAAGATGACAGAACTTGGTGGTGGGTTGGAAACCTTTGGGTATGCGGAGTTTCCATTCCAGCCGTTGCCACTCGTTCCAGTTTCCGTTCAGATGATACCAATCATGGTTTGTCTGGCTTTTCATCTCATTGCGCTGGCGGTCACTCAGTAATCTTCCCCGGTCACTGTCCAAAGCCCCGGCATTGGCATGATTGGTGAATTTGAAAACATATTGCTGCAGGGCAGCATCAAAAAGAACTTCACAATGCACACCGTCATAATGGTCGTTTTTCGAGATATTGGGATGTTCGGAATAGTCCCAACCCAAGGCACGCATATATTCGTGTATAGCTCTATAATCTTTTCCCGTTAACTCGCGAGAGGCTTGCATACCTCCCTGAAAAACATAGTCGGAACGGACAGGGGAAGGTAACTGCACGGTAGCCCCATATCCAATGGCTTGCAATGCAGATTCGCCCAAACGCTCCTTCAATTGCGCCAGATAAAGACTTCGAGGGGCAACCGGAGTATCATGCGAGTCGAAAACACCTACCGGCAACGTAGGACCGGACTGATTGAAGGGACGACGCAACGGAGTACTTTCCCCTTTACTGCCTATTACCCAGTTATAAGTGCCCGGGGGAATCTGATTTACATAACTCTTCGCCAAGCAATTCCAGGCAACAGACCAGGCTGTGCCCCAACCATGACCGGAACCCATGGAACCACGGTTCTTGAAATCAATACCTCCGCCCGGTAAATTACAATTGTCAAGCAATAAACCTGTACTCCAGCGTTGATGTCCTTCTATACGGCCATTCCCTTTGAAGTTGCAATTAAGGAATACAATAGGCCCTGTTTGTCCGGCGCCAAGTGCCACAAACCAGATGTTATCTCCCTCTACCGAACAACGGTCAATCAGAATTTGTCCTCCGTTCGGTGCAAACTCCGCCGGTTTGGAAGCTCCCTGGTGCAAAGCCCTTCTGATTACGTTAATCTGCTGCAAAGTAATTCGTCGCCCGCCTACACCTATACTCTCCATGGTTTCCAATGCATTGATGTCCTTTGCCCAACAGTCTTCTCCGTTGATTCTTAGTGCATAATATAATGCTTTCCCGTGATTGACCGCTTGTGCGGGTGACTCGATACGCAGATTCTCCACACCGCACTGACGGAGGCGTTGTATGTTATTGGTCACTACCAATGTAGTATTGTCATCGGTGAATTTCGCATCGTAAGAGTCTACCAGCGGGACACTCAGCACAATTGTATTTCCTTCAATACCTGCAATGGTCCGTTCGGCAATCAGTTGTCGTCCTGCCTTTATCCAGGTCTGAGGTTTACCGTCACGAACCAAATCATTCATTTTCATATATTTGATCCATTTTTCGGTTACGGGTTTGCGTATTTCTATATTGTCGCCGACAGAAAGTTCGGAAACATCAGTTACCGTCAAACGATATGAACCGGCAGGGATGTACTTGTCAGTCACCTTTATGCTTTTTTCATCCGGAGCAGCTTCGCCTAAACGATTACCCGCACGTTGGCGGATGCCGTTATTCACCACGATTGCTGTATGCTTATCTCCGGTCATGACGATAACGCTTCCACTCGGATCACTTCCGCTACCGCGCAATACGACACCATCTGTCATTATCTGAAGAGAACGGTTACATACGTAACGTCCCGGTGCCAACAGAACTGCACCCCGAAAACCATCGGCATCTTTGGGAAGTGCGGAAACCATATCAATGGCTTTTTGAATATAATCCGTGCAATCTTCATTTTCTCCTAAAGGATGTACGGTCAGTTTTGCCGGAACGTATGGCAAGGTTACACCACCGCCCTTATATCCGGCATGTGAAAAGTCGATAATCCGGTCACCTCTCTTAGTGGCTTTATACACTAACTTTCCGTTAGCATCCGAATAAACCCACTGGCTTTTGCCCATTGGTTCCTGCCCCATAATGGATAGGGGGAAAAGAAGGCATAGTAGATAATAAATGTTCTTCATTCTTTGTCTTATTCAATAAAGTTAATTAATGGTGTAACAAAGGAAGAGGAAAAAAATGATTTCCATTATATAGATTGTCTCAAAAGCTTGTAAAAAAAGAGCAAACTTCTACTACTGAGAGTAAAAGTTTGCTCAATATTGACTTAACTAAATACCTTAATTAAGAGATTCTGTATTTTGGTATACTATTTTAATGGATCGAAATCACCACTTTCCCAACCGATGGTCTGTTGCAGTTTCGGATTCTGTTCGAAGTGTTTACGAGCCAATCCCTGGAAGTAATAGGTGTCTTTTACATTCCATTGATAGGTTTCGTCAATTCTCCAGGTTTGAGTAGTGAAATACTTGAAATAATTCTTTGTCATCAATTCCGGATCGTTCTTTATCATAGTGATAAAATCTCTTCGTGCCATAGTAGCATATTCGCTCTTCACCTGTATTTCAATTCTGTAACGGGAATATCCTTGCATATCAGAGAATATCTTGCGACGAAGCAAATCCCAGAAACGTTTGCCCTCATAAGCCAATTCAATGCGGCGTTCATAAAGAACGGCATCAATCAATTCTTGTTGGCTCATATTTGCTTTTAAACCATAGAGCCCGTCCGCATTGGCCGTTATACCGGCTCGTTTACGAATATCTTTCAGGATAGTATAAACTTCATCAGATTTATTTCCTACTTCCGCAGCACATTCAGCAAGATTCAATAATACTTCTGCATAACGCATTTCGATCCAATCCATGTCACCGTGATCCTTAGCTTCGGTAGCTGTCTTTTCAGGGATAGAGAACTTGCATGAATAAAATCCCGTGCCAGTCGGACTATGAGTATCTTCGCCACCTTTGTAAGTGTACATGCAACCTTGGAACCAGTCCGGCATACCATTCAATGGATATTCAGCACCATTGTAAACGATGATATCATAGAAACGAGGGTCACGGTTCAACCAAAACATACCGGTAGCGTCAGTAGCAGTAGGATCAAAAGCTTCTTTCACGCCATCACCATCTACATCTACTCCCGGAGTAGTACCATCAGCCATTGGGAAAGCAAGTGCCATATCCAATGTAGGATGGTGGTTACCTGTAGCTCCTACCGAAAATTCCAACGGACGAAGCCCTGCCATGAAATTGTGTGTACGCACCGGATCGAGAAAACGGGTAGTGATTACAGTCTCAGAGGTAGTCTCTTTTGTCCATATCTCCTTATAAACAGGATGTAAAGCACGTTGTCCGTTCTCTGACAGTTCCTTTTGGGCCGCTAAGCAGGCATTGTATGCTGTCTGCCAACGGGTACGGTCATTATTCGGATTAAATTGCTTACTGGCATAAGTCAGCAACACACGTCCTTTAAAAGCCATAGCTGCTCCTTTGGTGATACGTCCAAAGTCATTTTCACCCCAAATGCTGGGTAACGAGGCAGCAGCATCATCAAGATCTTTCACTATCTGGTCAATACACTCTTTTGCTGTATTCCGAGTAACATATAAATCGTCACTATGTCTGTCCTGCGGGATTAAAACCAAAGGTACACCTCCATAAATTTTTACCATCTCAAAATACTGATAAGCACGTAAGAAAAGCGCTTGTGCTTTTATACGGTTCCGGATGTCCTCGGACAAGCTACCTCCATCAATACTTGCTAACAGAACATTGATAGTATATATCTTGTCATAAGGCCAGTGTTCTCCTAACGGACCTCCGGCAGTAGCTACCGCTGTCAGTCGACCATGAATAAAATCACCGCCTCCGTTGCCCTCATCACTATATTTAGAATAATCACCACTAAATGACGGTAGATTATCTTTGTAGCATTTATCCAAAAAAGCTGTAGCTAGAATTTCACTATTCCATGTTGCCTTTTCGCTGACAGCTGTCAGGTCATCTTTATCCAATACGGAAGTACAACTGGTCAAGCTTGCAAATGTCAATGCTGTAATAGCTATTATATGTTTTGATTTCATAATATTCAAGTGTTTTTTATATAATTAGATCGTTATATTCAAACCAAATGAGAAGTTTCTCATAACAGGATAGTCTGAAATACTCGTTGCTTCGGGATCCATCCATTTTACTTTATCCTGTAATAAGAAGAGGTTTGTACCATTCAAGAAAAGCCTTGCCTTATCAATGCCTATCCGCTGAACGAATGTTTTCGGCAAATCATAAGATATGGATATATTTTTGCAACGCAAGAAAGAAGCATTACGTACCCAGAAGGAAGAAGCTTCATTATTCTTATACTGTGTAGCGCCCGGCATTGAAGCGTTTGTATTCTCCGGGGTCCAGTGATCATTATAATATTTGAATGTACTTGTATGGGCATTGATACCATTACCACGGAAATCCATCAACTTCTTATGACCGGCCATACCTTGGAAGAATATATCAAGCATGAATCCTTTCCATTTACCGCCAATCGTAAAACCATAAGTGATAGGAGCTACTTTATTCTCAATAATAACAACTTTGTCATCATCTGTAATGATACCATCCGGTTCATCACTCTCAGGACCACGTACATCTTTGTATATCAACATACCTAAACCGGGTTTCTGCCCTTTAATGGTCATATTCGGATTTTCTTCCATATATTGCTGTAACTGTTCCTCGGTACGAATCATACCAATGCATTCAAATCCCCATTCACGGCTCAATGACTGACCGATTTCAGATTTGTATGCCCGGATATTTTCTGCTTCATCTTTCTTGGACCACCAGCTGTTTGCAAAACTAAAGTTACCTCTTAAATAATAGTCCAATTTACCGATTCTGTCATTGTATCCCAGTTCTACTTCGAAGCCACGGGATTTAACCTCAGAATAGTTCTCTTTTGGCAAAGATGCACCAAATGTAGTAGGTACACTCACATTCAGATTATCAAGAATATCGTATGTACGTCTGTAAAAATATTCAAAGCTGAAATCAAATTTATTTCTAAACCAACGGCTATCAAAACCGATATTGTAAGAAGTTGATTTCTCCCAAGTCAATTTAGGATTAGGAACTTCCTTAGGCTCCAATCCATAAGATAACCCATTGAATACGGCACCTGTAGTAATTCCGTAACGAGCCATCCATTGCCAACCGCCAATAGCATCATTTCCTAATGTAGCAATGGAACCGCGCAGTTTCATATAATCGATAAACTTGATATTCTCTGAGAAGAAAGGTTCACTGGAAATACGCCATCCTGCTGAAACGGAGGGGAAGAAACCCCAGCGTTGATCAGGAGCAAATTTTGTAGAACCATCGACACGGAATGCAGCTTCTAGTAGATACTTGTCTGCATAAGCATAGTTCAGACGACCTACGTAGGAAAGACGACCACTTTCACTTACAGAACCAGCCCCAACAATAGATTCAGAAGCATCACCACTTGCACCGAAAAATTCCGGCATTTCCCAAGTGATTAGTTTATTGCGCTGTGCATCAAATTTCTCACTATCACCTTCAGATTGTTCATAAACAAATAATGCACTTAAATCATGATTACCCAACTTACGGTCGTAAGTTACAAATAGGTTTAATTGATATTCCTCTGCCAACTGATTTTCTTTAAATACATAGTTACCGTCATCACGAGTTTTGGTAGATACTACTACATTACTCGGGTCAATATAATGATTGTTTGTTCCGGCAGTCTGGAAGTTATACATCTCATACGGGAAATTCACCTTTTTAATCAAACGATTATCCAATGTACGGTTATACTGTACTTTCAACTTCAACCCCTTTACAAATGGAACTCGATATTCCGCAGTCGCATTGACATTAACATTTTGCCATTTCTTAGTATGCAAACCCGATTCTTCGCTAATAAGCATTAACGGATGCCATTCAATAAAGTTACCTACCGGCATTCCATCAATCATACTTGGAATCATCTTGGTACGGAGCAATAATCCCTTGTATAAGTCATTCATACGATCACGGTCACCGTCAGATTTCCAATTAGGTTTGGTATCTTTACGATTATCTGTACTGATATTCAAACCAACTGTAAAATTCTTACTAATATCAGCATCAATACTAGCACGGAAATTATATTTAGAATACTTCAGATTATCAAATGAACCTACATTGTAGAAATAAGAACCACCGATAAAATAGCGTACTTTTTCGGTTCCACCGGTAATATTGATAGCATGACGAGTAGACCATGGAGTTTTCCATGCATCATCCAGAAAACTATAATCAGTTGTTTTGAAATGTGCCAACTCGTCATCTGTATACCAAGAAGACTTGGTAGTCGGATCTTGCTGTTCTACATTCGGATTCCAAATAGCATTGTTAAGATAACCCTGTATAGCACGGTCATTCAAATAAACAGCATGTTCATAAGCACTGAGCGTCTCTGGAATCATAGCAGCTACATCAATACCTACCGTACCAGTATAATTGATAGTCGGTTTTGCGTTTCCACCTTTCTTTGTGGTAATCAATACAACACCATTAGCAGCACGAGCACCATAAACTGCTGCCGATGCCCCATCTTTCAACACCGATATATTAGCCACCTCACTAGCATCTAGTGCGTCAAACGCCATCTTATCCCTTACTACTCCATCAATAACATATAGTGGGTCAGAATTATTAGGAGTACCTTTAGCGCGTACACTAAAAGAGGCTGAAGTTCCCGGTTTACCTGTCCCTTGAGTTATATATACACCCGAAAGGCGTCCTGCTAATGCTGAAGACAGATTAGCAGATGGAAAATCTTCAATAGCTTTGGCATCAACACTAGTTACACTACCCGTTACACTTCCTTTTTTCTGCGTACCGTACCCTACTACAACTACTTCATCTAAAGCTTGTGAATCCTCAACTAATACAATTTTCAGATTACTTTCAGTAACGACTTTGGTTACATCCTTATAGCCAATGTAACTGAACTTAAGAGTCGCACCCTTAACACATTTAATAGAGAAGTTACCGTCAATGTCAGTAATTGCTCCGTTAGTAGTGTTCAATTCTGCAACTGTCACTCCAATTAGCGGTTCACCATTCTGATCCTCTACGCTTCCTGTTACTGTCACATTCTGAGCTTGTACTATAGTACTAAAAGAGAAGCTCAACAGTATCAACAAAATACGCCATAACAGCGATTTCGATTTGTGTTCTTTCTTTTTCATCAAAATTACTTTTTTTTGATTAGACTTAAATAAACAAAGCATTTTTCCAACGCTTTCTCGTTTTATTATTAAATGATTTCTATTACATAAGCCATAGCATATGTATATAAAAAAATAATATACATTGCTATAAATTTAGTATTAGAACATTCATAATGTGGTTAGACTAACAACACTACAAAGAAAGGAATGAATTTATTAACCTAATATCAGTTGCATCTCAAAAGTTTGCATTTTTATTGCAATAGATAATAATTTCCCAAAAAACAACTTCATTTTATGGGAAAATCAGTTTAAGATGTTTTTCATGACAGAAAAGTTAGTGAAGGATCATTTTATCCGTATGATAATAACACCGTTCGCTCCTTTCATACCGTACTCAGAACCATCTTTTTTAATCTCGACTTCTCGTATGTCTTCTACTGACACTGCATTATTGGCTTCTTCCAATGAATTATATTCGGTTCCACCTACAATGAAAAGCGGTTCGGTACTGAGGGTAAAAGATGAACTTCCCCGTATTGAGGCCTTCATTTGTCCGTCTGAATAATTAATCTGCAATCCGGCAATATTACCTCGCAGCAAATCTATTAAATTGTTGACGTCTAATTGCTGGATTCTCTCATAAGTAATAATATTACTGTTATAGGTCTGTTCCGGTATTTTCTGATACATGCAGGTTATTGTTTTTTCACTCGTGGCATAGCACAATGAATTCTTCCCCAAATGTATGGTATAAGTTGGAATTCCTGACATAGGCACATAAGCCACCAACTTCCTGTTAGGATAGACCAACAGTGTATCGCCTATTTTCACATTACCCAGTTCAAATGTACCTTTTGATGAAGTGGAAAGCATTTTCATACGCCCCTTTACCCGCATTTTTATCATCTTGACCGGTTTACCTTTTTCATTCAGGACAACTCCTGTCACATTATCTTGTGCTATTCCTGCCAATGAAACCAGAATAACTGATAATAAAACCAGAATACGATATTTCATATCTTTATAATATTAGTAAAAAGGAGAGAATATTCAAACACAATATGTATGTCTAATATTCTCTCCTTTTTCGATGAATGAGATTGATTATTTATCTTTCACGAGGTTCGGCTGTGCAGATTGTACCGTTATCAAATACAAATAGATTGTCGGCAAAAATAACGACTTTATTGTCCAATCCGAAACCAGAACGGGATACATAATACTGATCCTGTACACCGGCTAATACACTACTCTCAAAATATTTCTTGCCATCATAGTAAACTATGAATTTCTTATTTGCATCGATTGATACTGCAATTGTTTTGAAAGCGTCCTTTTTAAATTTAAAGTTTGCTGTATCCGTACCTTCATCTATTGTAATATCTTCCGTTTCTCCTGTTGTCACATTGGTTGTGGTATAAGTTGCTTTCCATACTCCTGTTTTGGGATAGGTCGTAAAGCATGCCTTAGTTACATAAAACGTGGCACTGTTAATACGGGCAAACTCAATACGAATTTCTGCAAAATTATTATCTGAAGGACAAGCATTTACTGCATAGTCCACTTGCGTGGAGAAAGGAACAGATACATTATTCCAGCTACGGGCAAAACGTCCGTCAGCTTTAGTGGAAGTCAGTTTAACTGCACCATTCGTTCCCTTATTAGCGTCAAATGCTACTGTCATAGATGCATTGGACCAGCCTTCATTATAATAAGGAGTCTCAAAATTAGAGTAAAACAGCTCGTCCAGTACAGTCATTTTGGAACGACGGGTTTCTTTTTTACCTCCACATTTCACTGTACACCAAATTTCATAAGTTCCGGCTTCATTCGGAGCTTTCCATACATTTTCAAACAGTCCTTGAGGATTTGTCATGCTTCCACCATCGCATCCCCATTCATAACTAACATCTGTATCATCGCTGAGTTCGGCAGAAACAAATACTTTCACCACATCGTTACGGCAAAACTTCGTGCCGAAAGTGTTCAATGAAACAATATTTACGCTGTCATCGTCTGAACAGGAAGTGAAGATCACACATATTAATATAGCGATATTGAATACTAGTTTTTTCATACGTTTCTATATTGTTAATTTATTCTTGACCCAGAAAATATCTCGATGGGCGAGGTTGCCACCAGTCAGATACATGAATATAACCATCACGTGCATGAATGTTAGTGGTGCGGCAACTACCGGAAGATGCAGCTAGCAACCCTCTGAAGTTCCATTCAAAATTATTCAACTGAAGCGGTAGGTTACGGTCATGTCCGGCTTTGACACACATTACTGCAGTATCTCCTTGAAGTGTCTGACCATCTTTATTGTAGGAAAAGCTACCTTCTCCATAAGTCCCGATCCAACGGTCCGAAGAATCTATATTAAAATATGACCATTCTCCTCTTACAATATGATAAGTCAGCAATTCTTTTACCACTTTCTTGTCATATTGCTCCCACGCAGTAGCTGCTGCGGCTTCCGTAGCTCCTGGAAGCATCACCGGATTTTTCTTCCAAAAACAGTTATCCCCACTGCTAAGAGCGCTATTGGTCAGTAATATATGCGTATTTCCTGCTTCTTTATACAAGTCTTCAATTCCTGCATACTGAATACCTTCAATTAAAGAACTAAATATATCAGGACGGCTCTGGATAAATTCCCAGATTGTCATATTTACCTTATTATCCGCTTTTTTTGCTTCATATTCCTCGTTGCTTTGAAAATCAAGGTCAAACAAGGTGCATGAACTCAGTGAAATGCAAAATAAGGCCAGACTTATAAAATATCTAAAGATTTTCATATTCATTATTGTTTAAAACATTATTGTTATTCTTCATAAGGTTTGTTCTGTTGTCCTCTCATAGATGGATTCTTACGGAATACATCCTGATTCAGAGGCCACAAAATTCTGCCGTAACCGCCAATCTGATTAGCTTCTTTCTCAGCACCAATAACAAAACCTTCCGGAATTCTCTGATCACCCAAGTCTTCATTCTGCAAATATGGATCTAAATATTCTTTTACCATATCATTGCGTACCAAATCAAACCAACGTTTACCTTCTGCCCAAAGCTCAATGGTACGTTCATCGATAATCAACTTAATCAGATCTTTTTCGGTTGGGTAATCCTCTAAAACTGCAGTACTTTCCCAGCCTGCACGTTCACGTATTTGATTGACGATATTAATCGCGCCTTGATAATCTTTATGTGTACCTAATACTAAAGCTTCAGCTTTTAGCAACAATATATCTGCTAAGCGATAAATTGGCATATGGGTAGAACATGATCCGTTAGCAACATAGGAATATCCAGGCCTGCCATCATTAGCAGTCGCTCCGTATTCTGTGAATTTCGGGCATTTAATCTGGAAATTAGCGGCATTACCATAATCACCGTTCATTGCTTTCTCATACGATTCGTCTATCATCTCGTCAGGAGTAATGAAATAGCTGATAGCAAATGTATCCATAATCATAGTGACGCGGGTATCTTCTCTCTTACGGGATACCAACTCCTTATAATATGCCTTTGTCGGATGATATCGGATTGTGTTTGAACCTGACGCAAGTTCCTGAGCATATCCAAAGCCGTTGCTATCTTCTTCATAGTTCCAGAAAAGATTGAATATCATCTCTTTAGAGCTTGATGGATTTAAAAACATGCTGGAATAGGTAGATGCCGGTTCAAGACTGTATTTATAGTTTGTCAGCAAGTCATTAGCTGCTACAAGCGCTTTGTCATATTCCTTATACCACATCAATACATCTACACGTAATGCCATAATAGCTCCACGGTTTAAATAGTACTTACTGGCACTGGACATATCTGTAGAAGCACCAATATATTCTAATGCTTTCTCTATATCTTCCAGAATAAAAGCTTTCAATTCTTCTACAGAAGTTCTTCCATAATATCGTTCCTGAGAAGAGACATCTTCCATGGGTTCAGTGATTTTAGGTACACCGCCCCATACACGTATAGCATAAAAATACATCAATGCACGCATTGCATAAGCCTGACCTAAATATGGAGCAGATACAGAACTGCCTATAGGGCTGGTGGGAATATGCTTAATAGCTGCATTGGCACGATAAATAGTTTTATAAAGGTCACTCCAACTGGAAGAGCCAGACTGAGAGTTCAAACCATTGTATAGTAAGTTACGGTCATAAGCCGTTCCACGTTCTGCATACACACCGGAACGAAGTTCGCCCCAATAGAACCAGTTTGTACGTAAAGTCGATTGCAGACCGTCATACATACCTGCATTCCAGGTTTTCAAATCCTGTTCTGAAGTCCAGAAAGTCTCACCCGACAGCGAACTTTCGGGTTGTCTGTCTAAGAAGTTCTCACAAGAAGCGAGCAGCAGACTGACACCAGCGATCAGTAAATATTTTAATCTTTTCATAAGTTGTTACAAGTTAAAAGTTAACATTTAGACCGAAACCAATTTCTCTTGCGGTAGGATATCGTCCGTTATCAATACCCGGACGCAGCACATTACTGTTGGAAATACTTGATGGATCAAATCCTTTGTATTTTGTCCAAGTCAGAAGGTTGTTTCCATATACGTACAACTGGAGATCAGAGATATGGAACCGCTTAGTGAAATTACGATCAACCCTATAAGCCAAACGAGCATTTGTTAGACGAATATAGTCTCCATCTTCCAGAAAGAAAGAAGAAAGTTCACGCGCGTTGTTTACACCAGTTGTTGCTTTGGCACTACTATAAACTTCTGTTATTTGTCCTTGATATTTCCACAAACGATAACAGTCTCTTGCTAACGGAGTCATG
This sequence comes from Bacteroides sp. Phil13, assembly GCF_001940965.1. Taxonomy (NCBI): domain Bacteria; kingdom Pseudomonadati; phylum Bacteroidota; class Bacteroidia; order Bacteroidales; family Bacteroidaceae; genus Bacteroides; species Bacteroides sp. Phil13. The sequence goes on from NZ_MSHA01000031.1 coordinate 30,361, forward strand.
TTCGATGATGAATTCTGTAACAGGTCACGACGTTGTTTATTATAAATCTTGTTACCGAAACTTCCATAAAACGAGAAGGATAATGAAAAATTCTTGTAATTCAAATAGTTAGTCCATCCCATATACCATGTAGGCATGCCATTACCCAAGATACGTCTGTCCGAGTCACCTATTACACCATCATGATCCAAATCATCCCAGATTATATCACCACCTTTGCTCACTGAACCGGCGGTAGTCATTTTACCTACATCACCTGTATATTTCTGACCACCTTTTGTCTCATAGTGTGAGAAAATGGGTTTACCGTTAGAACCATAAATATAGTTATTATAGTTATTCGGATCTCTTTGATACACAGGAATCAAACGATCACCAAACGAACCGTCGCTATTCTTGATATATGCATTTGCTTCATCTGTGGCATAAATGCCCAAAGCTTTTTGTCCAAACCATTGTCCCAAAGGCGAACCTTCTTCAATCAAGTATTTACCGTCTTCCACAAAGCTTTTGCCTTCCGATAGCTTTAATACTTTATTTTTGTTTTTAGTATAGGTAAGAGTGGTCTGCCATGAAAAATCGCGAAGCTGAATAGGAGTTGCATTTATTGTCAGCTCAATACCTTTATTCTCAATATTACCCATATTGACACGCATACTACTAACACCTAATTCTGAAGGGATTACTTCATCGGCCAACAAGTCTTTTGTTTTCTTGATATAATATTCCGCTACTAAAGAAACTCGTCCGTCAAGTAATGTCACATCCAAACCAATATTAGTTTGTTCTGTTGATTCCCAACTCAAATCAAGGTTGGCCAACTTATCCGTTTGGGTAACTCCGATGACACCATTATAATATGAACCAATATTATATTGGTTAATTGATTCATAATTACCTACACGTTCATTACCATTGGTACCCCAGCTAAGTCTGAATTTAGCATCAGTCAACACAGGTTTTGCCCAATCAAAGAAGAATTCATCAGATGCACGCCATGCAATAGATGCAGATGGGAATAGCCCCCAACGGTTACCAACAAAACGTGAAGAACCATCATAACGGAGATTTGACGTAAATATATATTTTCCTTTATAACTATAGTTTACGCGTCCGAAGAAAGATGCCATAGCATGACTTTCATATGTAGTCTTAGTTTTTGTCAAATCTTTCACCTGCTGAGCGTTAGAAGTAAGAATCGACTCTGATACATAATCACTACCTTCTAAGTGGAATGTTTCATCACGCCAATCCTCGACACTGGTACCGAACATAGCACCTACTGAATGATCTTTGAAATCTCTGGCAAAGTTAATGTAAGTTTCCGCAGATAATTTGCGAGGGATTTTTGCATCATTAGAACCGGAACTGATACCTGAAGAAACCAAATCTCCACGGATCAGCTGGTCATTACGGTTGACTTTCAATTCACCCTGTACATTGGCAGACCAGATCAAGCCTTTCATAAGCTGGAATTCCGCTCCTTGATACAAAGAAACTGAATAAGAAACACTTTTATTAACACGTTCATAGGCATCAGCTATCGGATTGAACTGCCCACCATTATTATATACATAAGATCCATCAGGGAAGTAAAGCGCCATTTGTGGCGGACGACGTAATGCCTGATTAATTACACCACCGGTATTAATGTTATTCTTATCCGTATAAGCCACATTAAAGCGGCTCATTAATTTGAAACGATCCGATACTGCGAAATCAACATTAGTTCTGGAAGTTATACGATTCAAATAACTATTTAGTACAATACCTTGTTCGTTCAAATAACCAATACTTGTATAATAACTCATTTTATTCTTTGCACCGCTGATATTAATATCAACTTGGTTAGAATGAGCCATACGAGTAATCAAATCCTGATAGTCGTTATCAGCCATGAAGTTAGGATGCAAAGAGTCATTACTGGTTTTCCATAAAGAAGTTCCTGCATTACCGGCTCTTTCTTTCAAATAACGTTCAAATGCATTTGCCTGATCAATCTTATGTCCTAACTTCTTCATTGAGTGGTTGTACTTCACCGAAATTCTGGCAGGAGCACCTTCTTTACCACGTTTAGTACTGATGATAATTACACCAGCAGCCGAACGTGAACCATAAATAGCGGCTGAAGCAGCATCTTTCAAAATTTCCATGCTTTCAATGTCGGCAGGATTGATAGTAGAAATATTATCTACTGCCACACCGTCTACAATATATAACGGAGTAACACCTGATCCCATAGTAGAAGCACCACGAATCAGCATAGTACCTGTATCCCCAGGAGCACCTGAGTTATTGGAAATCTGCAGACCGGACACTTCCCCCTGTAATGCTTGAAAGATATCAGTCGGTTGGCGTTCTTCAATCGTCTTGGCATTTACAGTGGAGATAGCACCTGTCAAATCTCTCTTCTTTACTGTACCGTAACCTATGACTACAACTTCATCCAATGCCTGGGCGTCTTCCGTCAGTACTATATTCATTTTAGTACCCATCGCTACCTGTGTTGCATCCTTATAGCCAATATAGCTAAATTTCAATGTAGCACCTTTGTTACATTGAATAGAAAAGTTACCATCAATATCAGTAATTGTCCCATTATTACCTTTCATAACGGAAACCGTTACTCCAATTAGAGGTTCCCCATTTTGATCAACAACCGTACCAGTTGTTGTTATTTCCTGAGCATATAGATTAAAACTCATAGAAAATGCAAACAGAACGAGGAAAAACCGCCATAACAGCGATTTCGATTTGTGTTCTTTCTTTTTCATTAAACTACTTTTTAAAATTAGACTTAAATTAACAAGGGATTTCACCTGGAATTCTTTTTGAGTTGTTCATAATA
>NZ_MSHA01000032.1:0-166 GCF_001940965.1 Bacteroides sp. Phil13
GTTTAAGGATCAGAGTACTATTACTTATACTTATGCGGCGGACGGTACAAAGCTCCGTGTGGAACATAAGATAGGAAATAGCACTACCCGGACGACTTACTGCAGTAATGTGATCTATGAGGATGGTACAGCCAAGTGTTTGTTAACGGAAGAAGGTTATGTCTCT
>NZ_MSHA01000032.1:293-211460 GCF_001940965.1 Bacteroides sp. Phil13
ATTCGGAGGCGTCTTTGCAAGTGAAGAGAATGTGCAGCCTTATAAGTATAATGGCAAGGAACTGGATACTAAGAAAGGGCTGAACTGGTATGATTATGGGGCAAGGCAGTATGATGCGGCACTGGGAATCTTTACTACGGTAGATCCTTCATCCGAAAAGTATTACCCGACCTCTCCTTATGTTTATTGTGGAGGTAATCCTATAAATAGGATAGATCCTACGGGAGCGGATTGGTATAAGGATAGTGACGGCAATTATCATTGGGCTGAAAGAGGTGGCGACATCGCTGAAGGATGGACATGGGTCGGATCTTCAGTCTCTATAGAAATCAGTAAAAGTAAGTATGTCAATTACTATGAGAACGGTGGTATTGTAGCCAACAAGCCTGTCAATGCTTTTGATCTGATCGCTTCCAGCCCTAAGTTGCAGAACCTTTTTCTTGGTGAGAATAGTCTGTTATCGGAGGCTTCCAAGTCAAGGCTGTTCAATGGACTTGTATCGCGAGGGACGGATGCTATTGCAAGACCGATAGGAGAGTTCTTAGTTTGGAGTGGCGCAGGTGAACTTGGTGGACCTCTGGTTGGTAAAGCTATAGGGTGGATACTCAGGAAGATGATGGCTAAAGTGAGTCCGTTATTGCGTCCTTTAGGACTTGGAAACACAGGTAGGTCTATTTCAAGAAATCTAACAGAAAAATTAGCGATGCAAGAAATTCTAGCAAATCCTGCTGCAGGTGAAATAATTGAAAGAATGAAGCCTATAAATGACCCACGTTGGTTTGGTTGGAGAAAGATGCAATATATACATACCGGATTAGATGGAAGTAAAACAGTGATACACTATGTCGGAAAATGGGAAGAAGGTGTTTTGAAAGCAGTTGATGATTTTAAATTTAAATAGATTCATGAAAGTACGTTGCATTAATAATACAGGAAAGAGTATAAGACAATACGAGTATAAGTCTTTAAAAAAAGAACAATTAGGTCGATTTGGTGCTACTGAATATACGCAATTCGGATTGGAAATTGGTAAAGAATTTCTAGTGATGGGTATGCTGTTTGGTGAAGGAGCTTTGGATTATTTGATAGATGACGGAGGATATATTTCGGCATATCCTTATCCGCTTTTTGAGATCATTGATAATAAAATTCCTTCCTTTTGGTATTACAAAGCTTTTTGCTGTGCGGATGAAAAGTACCCTTATAGAGAAGCTGTTTGGGGGTATTATGAATTGGTTTTTGATGATATGCACTATGAACAACTGGTAGATGTGGAAAAAGTTGCATATCAGATTTATTTTAAACGTAAGATGGAATTAGAACAAGAATTTAGCTTGGATAAATAGTCTTTAAGAATTTTGTTCAACTGGATATTCAATCTGATTGAACGGAGTATTGGAATTTTTAATCTGCTAATCTTACATACCCCTGACCTTTACTATAAATAATTAGTCTGGTCAGGGGTTATTTCTTAGTGATTTTTGACTTAAAAGCTTACTTCGTTCATCTGGATTTACAATCATGGGTGTCAAGGCGGAAAATAGAATGCTTACGTTATTTATCTTCTTGATGCAGAGAAAGGTCGCTTCTTATCGGATGATTGCCTTTCAAGGTCCGGTGTTGGTTTACCTGAAGAGTGGCTACATGGCTATACCAAAGGTCTTATTATTTATAAGAATTATGTAATCTATTGGCTTGAAGTTTGGTAATTATATTGCGTAATTAATATTTTATCTAGTGATTTTGAGGATTAGAATTTCCAATCCATGAATTTAATTTTCCCTGTCTCTGAATATAAATGCAGAGACGGGGATTCTTTTATTATTCTACTTCCCAGTTAACCCCTAACGGATTATTACAAGTTCTCCATACTAACGCTAATTTAGGATTATCCAGTATCCACATCTCGCATCCTTCCACGGCATCCTTCACATGAATAAGCGGATAACCTAAAGCCTGTTCGTTACTGTCCAGGACAGAGTACGTCGTTTGATTGTAGACAAGTGTTCGCTGCTCCTTTAATTGCTTGTAGGCGGAACGGGAAAGGAAATAAACAGTTTCCTCCGGGGAGAGCTGTACGTGCTTACCATCTTCCGGTTGCAGGAAGCTGAGCCGTGTAGCTTGTTCTACGGATTCGGATCCCATGGTATAGCTTCCTGATTGCCATTTCAAATTGCGTTCTATTCCCCAATGCAGGTATATGGAGTCTTGCTTTTCCTGGAAGGACATTTCGTATTTCCGTGTCTGCCCGTGTAATTTGAATACAAATAGCAATGTGTCGGGCAGAATGCTCTGTGCAAATAGACTTCCGGTGAAGCCCAGACATAGCAAGACGGATAGAATCATATATTTCTTCATAACTTCTCGTTCTCTTCGTTCAACAATAATTGTTTGCCCCATTCACTCGGTTTCTTTCCCATCTTCAGGATCAGCTCGCCACCTGCAATGATGTCTTTATGCCGTATGGCTGAGTAGGGGTAGGTTTTTCCATTCAATGTAACGGATTGTATGTATCTGTTCTTATCAGAAAGTCCCTGAGTGGAAATCTTGAAAATCTTTCCGTTATCTAACCGGAAGATCGTTTCTTCCAGTAAAGGAGTATTAATCAGGTAATAGTTCTGTCCGGCATTGGGGTATAGTCCCATCATGTGGAAGGCAAGCCATGAGGACATGGCACCGGAGTCATCGTTACCCGGTAGTCCTATAGGTCCGTCATTATAGTTCTTGGCAATGATTTCGTGGATACGGTCACTGCTGCGGTAGGGCTTTCCCAGCCAATGGTAAAGACAAGGGGAGAGGAAAGAAGGTTCATTGTTTACATTGAAGAATCCCCGGTCGAAGAAGATGTCCAGGCGTGCTTCAAACTTTTCTGCACCACCGCATTTCTCTATCAGCCCGGGAACATCGTGCGGAATGCTTAAGGAATATTCCCATGAGGAAGCCTCGTAGAAGAACATGTCCCACCAAGGTGTGTACCAGGGACCTTCGAAAGTGACGGGGGTATAGGTAAAGGTCGGTTTTTGTATATTGGATTTTCCGAAAGTGATTTCATCGAGCCAGTTGCCTTTTTCATCGCGGGGCAGGATAAAACCTTTGGCACCGGCATGTTCATAATCGTCACGCCAGAGGTTCTTCCAGTTTCCGGATTGCTTCAGATAGTGCTGATAAAGATCTTCTTTTCCCAGCCCTTTGGCAACCAAGGCAATGGTATAATCGCAATAGGAGTATTCCACGGTGCGGTTTCCGGCACGAGGAATGCCGTAGGGGATATAGCCCAGTTGCAGGTAATGGGTCAGGCCACCGCGTCCTTCCGCTTCATGGCGGTCGCCGGGACAGACGGTTGCGTCTTTCAGCATGGCTTGCAAGCCGAGTTCATAATCTATTCCTTCCAGGCCTTTTACGAAGGCGTCGGCTATTACGATCTCAGCATTGGAACCGCCTTGTGTGCGTCCGTTGCAGTTGCCACTCCGGGCATCAGGCATGTAACCGTCTCGTTTGTAGATGTTGATGAGTGAGCGGACGATGTCTGTTTCACGTTTCGGATCTATCAGGGTAATAAGCGGTGAAGAAGTGCGATAAGTGTCCCAGATAGCATAGAAGTCATCATAATAGGGCTCATTATCTGCCCAGAGAGGATTCTCGCCGCTACGGTCTACAGGCATAATCATGGTGTGATAGAGGCCGGTATAGAACATACGTTTCTGTGCTTCGGGGGTACGGGGAGAGATTTCAATTCTTTGGAGTAAGTCTTCCCATTGAGCCAGAAGTTGCTGATGTGCGGTCTCGAATGACCAATGAGGAATATCGGAATGAGCATTCTGGCGGGCTTTCAGTGAGCTGAGGAAGGAGATACCTACTTTCAATTGCACTACTTCTTCAGATGAATTGAAGCGTAGTAATGCTCCGGTCTTTTGATGTGAGTCGTATTGGAACTTTTCATTTGTTATCTTATCACCTTTCCAGGTAGCTGTATTTACGAAAGGTTTATCCGTTTCTGCATAAAAGTAGACAGTGTAGGCACGACCATTGTTCCATCCGCCACGGATACGGCTATATCCGATGACTTCTCGGTCGGAGATGATTTGTATTTCGGAGCCTACAAATTGTTGTGCTTCGCGTGCATCGGGTACGGGACTTTCACCTAAGAAGAATCCGGCATCGATGGCCAGTGACTTCAGAGAGTCTTTGGGATAGGTGAAACGATAGAATGAGGCTTTAGGTGCGGTAGTTATTTCTGTTTGTATACCGGAAGCTTGGAATTGGGTGGTATAATATCCTAATTTAATAGTTTCGTACTTGCGGTGATCGATATGCTTTGTTCGGTCCATTCCGTCGCCGAAAGGCATTACAAGGATATTGCCATATTTAGGTCCGCCACCTGTTCCGCTGACGTGTACCTGAGAGAAACCGTCTACCTGTTCGGGCATGGGTAGCCAGCCGCTATTAGGGCGTGGGGTACAGTCCGGTGAGGGTTTCACCATCCCGTAGGGGCAGGAGGGACCGATAAAGACGCGTCCCAGTCCTTCGGAACCAATGCGTGGGTCTACGTAATCTGTGAGTCTGGTGTCCTGTGCAAAGGTATTTGCAGAGAACAGTAGCAGGACGGATAGTGTGATTATTTTGCTTTTCATTGGCGGAGTTTTTTTAATGGAAAAGCCGAGCATTGCAACCGACTGATTTGGGTGTATCGGCTGCAATGCGGGGCTTTGAGTTAAAAGAAAACAATAGTTTATTTTACCTTGATGGATTCAATTAATAGCCTGGATTTTGTTTCCAGTTGGGATTCGTATTCATTATATCCTTATGAAGTGGGAATATACGGCGTGTCTTATCGAAGTTGGCAGTTGGGAATCCTTTATAATGTGGGAAGAACTCGCTTTCGAATGTACCGAAACGTATCATGTCGTTCCTACGCCAGTTCTCATCAAGGAACTCACGTCCACGCTCATCAAGAAGTTCCTGAAGCGATGGAGTATGGTCAATTGTAGGAGCAGTAACGTAGCTACGAATCTCATTGAAGAGGCTCATCGCTGTATCACCGTTGGTTGCGGAACCTCCACGTACTATAGCTTCAGCCTTAGTTAGCAAGATGTCTGCATAACGGAATATAGGAAGGTCGTTTGACTGATTTCTGCCATTCTTGAAATCATCGTCTATAACGAAGAACTTCACAGAACGATAGCCTTGGCTATAACCGTTGATATTATCACCTACACCAAGCTCAATATCTCCTTCTTTTACAAGGGTAATCTCTTTAGTAAGTACAATAGGATTACCGTTTTTATCTACGGCAATTTCATCTGTTGGAAGATAAGTCTTAGGATCATATACATGAACAGTGCCACCTATTACGCAATTGTTACGTTGATCACCTTCAAGATTGAACAAACTTGCGAACTCAGGAGTCATAGTAATGTAACCACCGCCGGACTGACTCAGTTTCATACCGAAGTAGCTTTTTGCACATGATTTGATATCTTTCCAGCAACGAGAACGGCCATACTGCATACCTTGTGCTGTATATGTATCGTATGGCATAACGTATATGAAATCTTCAACATGTGAACCATTGTCCGGACCGAACTTCTTGCTATACGACATAGAGCCAAGATTGAACTTGCCAGATTTGATTATATCATCACAAAGTGCAATGCAATCATTCAGCTTTTCATTTTTTGCAGTAGCTGCATCATATAGATCAACAGAAGCTGCTGTATATACAGGCCAGTTGATGTATATCTTTGCTAAAAGAGCCTCTGCCATCCATTTTGTCGGTTTGCCGTATGTATTTGCATTTACTTCATCGGTAAGTTGAGGGATAATCTCTTTAAGTTCGCTCTCTATGAACCTTGCTACATCAGCACGAGGTGAACGGTCTATAGTCTCACCTTCAGCCATTGCATGGTCAAGGATTGGAGCATCACCCCAGCAGTCCATCAATATGAAATGGAAGAAAGCGCGCATTGCACGGGCAGGAGCGACAGTTGCACCAGCTTCATTGCTTCCCAATTCAATAATAATCTTGTTTGCTTTTGTTATACCTGATGTAAGTTGTCCCATCCAGTCGATGGTTGCATCTTCGTATGTATAGTTGTGAAGACTTGGATGTGCGTATGCACCACTGTCATACCATCCACCACCGTATGATACAGCTGTATATTCATCACTTGACAAAGCTTGTGCTTCCATATATCTACGTCCGAATACATCCCGCATCTGATAGTACACATCAGCCATCTTTGCTTCAACAGCAATCTCATTGGTAGGATATTCTGTATATTGAGATTCTACATCAACATCTAAATTAGTACAGCCGGTTACTAAAGCAGCTGCACAAGCCGTAAATAATAATCTTATATTAGTTTTCATAAATATCATCTCTATTTATAATTAGAAGTTAACCTTTAAACCGACCATTGTTGTACGAGAGTGAGGGTATGTACTCCAACGATAGTCAACACCCGGAGCAAGACCACCCATGTTTACTTCAGGGTCAAGTCCCTTATATCCTGTGATAGTGAACAGATTGTTGCAAGTAACATAGAGTTGAACATTCTGTAACCAACCGTCAAGATTCTTAAAAGTATAACCTAATGTCAAGTTAGATAAACGAAGGTATGATCCATTCTCGATGAAACGGTCAGAAGGAACATTACCTCCGGTATCTGTCGCAGGACGGTCTGTTATAAATTCTTTAAGTACATTCTTTCCGTTTGCAAACATTTCAGGACTTGTATAGTTGGCACGTGCACCATTGTAGATCTTGTTACCGAATACACCTGTAATGAATATGGTAGCGTTCCAGTTCTTGTAGTTGAATGAGTTGTTCCAACCAAGATTTAGCTTAGGCTGTGCGCAACCTGTGATAGTACGGTCTTTGAATGCAGGTTCGCTTGTAGTCTCGCCAGTACGTTCACCTGTCTTTTCATCTCTTACATAGTAAGTAGCCTTACCGTCTTTATAGCCTGCAAATTCATAAGTATAGAATGTACCCAGAGCTTCGCCCTCTATAATACGTTGAGTGTAACCATTGGATGATACACCTGCTACCATGGGGTCGCCTTGTGTAAATGTACCTACCTGATATTTGTCGTTTGACAATTTGTCTACTGTATTCTTGTTGTGAGAAAGGTTCAATGTTGTATTCCAAGTGAAGTCTTCAGTCTGTACCGGAGTAGCATTGATAGAGAACTCGATACCTTTGTTGGTTATCTTACCTACATTGGCTGCAATTGTTCCAAAAGGATAGATGTTTGTAGAAACCGGATAATCCCAGATTAAGTCTTTGGTCTTTTTGTTGTAGACCTCAATAGTACCGTTGATGCGACCATTGAACAAAGCATAGTCAATACCGACATTGAGCATACCTGTGCTTTCCCATTTCAAATCGGGGTTGGCGTTCTTTGTCGCAGCCAGTGTACGCCAGTCCTTGCCATTGTAGTTGAAGAAGCCGGATGCACCGTAAGTGGCAACTGCTGTATAGGCACCGAAGCCAAGGGCATTACCGCTGACACCGTAACCTATACGCAGCTTCAAGTTGCTGAAGAGGTTCTGATTCTTCATGAATCCTTCTTCTGTGATGTTCCATGCTACAGATACGGAAGGGAATGTGCCCCACTGGTGGTCTTTGCCGAATACAGAAGAACCGTCACGGCGTATCGTTGCTTGAATCATATATTTGCTATTGTAAGAGTAGCTTGCACGACCATAGAATGATATATTACGTATAGTCTCTTTTGTTCCGCTCTCTACAGCAGGTATACCATCAATAGTACTTGCATAAGTCAGTTGATTCCATTTCAAGACATCATCATAGAAGTCGTGAACTGTCAAGCCAAAGCCGTCGTTACTCATCTTCTCTTCCCAAGAGTAACCAGCCATAAGAGAGAGCTTGTGTACATTTGCGATAGTAGTATCGTAGTTACCGTAAGTCTCGAATGAATGTTCGTGACCGAAATATGTAGAACGGGTTGCACGGCCATTGTATGCACTTACACCCTCTAATTGAGTGTTGTGTGTATCGTATGAACTATATGTGCGCTGGTTGTTTGTAAATGAGTAGTTGGCATTCCAGTTGAGACCTTCAATAACCTTCAGAGTTGCCTTGCCAATCACCTGAGTATTCTTGAAGATAGTTTCAGACGTATCTTCATTGATTAGAGACAATGGGTTGTAGTTCTTTGAACCTGAACCTTTTGTCCATGAACCGTCTTCGTTCTTAACAGGAAGAGTCGGTGAGAAGTAGTTCATCGCATCAAGGACGGACGCACCTTCGTTATTCATAGGAACACCTACAGCCTTGCCATATCTTGCATTTACACCTACCGAAAGGTCCAGATGGTCTTTCAATACCTTAGTGGTAACTAAGGAACGCACATTCAGTCTGTTCATTTTAGAGCCTTTCACTACACCTTGGCGATCCATATAGTTAAGACTTGCCATGTAGGTAGTCTTTTGTGCTCCACCATTGATAGAGATATTGTGGTTTGTACTGATAGCAGTGCGAAGAACCTCATCTTGCCAGTTTGTATTTGCGCCTTGGTCGTTGGCAAGTGTTAGTCCGTTCTTTTTTGCGTATGCTCGCAGGTCGTCTGCGGTAGCCATATCCATCTTCTTCAAGATGTTGTCGAAAGCAACGTATCCGCTATAGCTTACGTTGGTACGTTCCATGCCGTTCTTACCTTTCTTAGTGTTGATGATGATAACTCCATTTGCTGCTTTAGAACCATAGATTGCAGTAGCAGTAGCGTCACGAAGAACATCGATACTTTCTATGTCATCAGGAGCAACCATGGAAATATCCACTCCGGGAATACCGTCGATGACATAGTAAGGACTCATGGCAGCACCTTCACGAAGAGAAGAAGCACCACGAAGAGTAATACTGGGTGAACCGTTAGGGTCGGCGGAAGATGTAATAGTAAGACCTGCTACCTTACCTTGCAACATGCTTGCTGCATCCGAGAATACACCGACATTCAACTTGTCAGCCTTAACTGTAGTAATAGAAGATGTTACATCCTTACGGCTCATAGAACCATAACCGATGACCACTACTTCGTCCAGTAACTCTGTATCCTCACTCATTGTCACGTCGATGATGTTTTGAGTGACTTTTACTTCCTGTTTGTTATAACCTATAAAAGAGAAGATAAGGGTTTCTCCTCTCTCTACGTTCAGGGAGTACTTTCCGTCGACATCGGTAATACATCCGTTGGTGGTACCGGCTTCCAATACATTGACACCGATTAACGGCTCACCGGATTTGTCTGTTACAGTACCGGTCACCTTGTTCTGGGCGAATGCTAAGGTACTGCTTAGCAAGAACACTACAAAGAGCATGCTTTGTGCAAATGTTCTCTTTCTTTTTAATTGTACATTCAGCATAAAATAAAGTTTTAGTTATGAATTATGTCCTTTTCTATATATTTATAAATATTATTCTGGCTGCAAAAGTAGGTTGTGCCTATTACAGATATATTTCAAGTATATTACGGAATTATTGTAATATTTTGATATATAATTGATTGAATAAGATAAAGGATAAAAGGGTATTTGCTTTATATTACTATCTTTGGGTAGATGTAATGTAAAGAATAAAGGTGAGGTTTCCGTGCTGCCCTTTATTATAAGTGGCAGCTCTGGGAAAAAACGGGATGATGTCTTTGTCTCCATAGTGTTTTAGATTTTGATTACCGCAAATCTACACCAATACTATTGGAGTCAGGGGGAAAATGATGCAAATTAGGGGGAAAATAGTGAACTATCGTTTTTTTCCTTGAATTACCCTGCCCAGTCCTCTCTATCCAGGTTTCTGTAGCCGATGGCTTCTGCTAAATGCGAAGTCTGTATTAGGTCACTATTCTCAAGATCGGCGATGGTACGTGCTACTTTTAATATGCGGTCGTAAGCGCGGGCAGAAAGATTTAGGCGGTTCATGGCATTTTTTAATAATATGAGTCCTTTGTCGTCCGGACGGGCATATAACGACAGCAGTTTGCTGTTCATTTGCGCATTGCAGTAGACACCAGCAACCTCGGCATATCTGTTTTCCTGAATTTGACGGGCATGTATTACGCGCTCTCGTATGATGCTACTTGCCTCTCCGGGGTGTGCATCGGACATTTTTTCAAAAGGTACGGGGACAACTTCGATTTGCAGGTCTATACGGTCGAGTAAAGGACCGGAAATGCGGTTCAGGTATTTTTGTACTTGTCCCGGACTACATACACAAGCTTTGGTGGGATGGTTGTAGTAGCCGCAAGGACATGGATTCATGGAGGCAACCAGCATAAAGCTGGCAGGATATTCCACATTGCTTTTTACACGGGAGATAGTAATTTTACGATCCTCCAGTGGTTGGCGGAGAACTTCCAGCACACTGCGATTGAATTCCGGAAGTTCATCCAGAAACAAAATGCCATTATGTGCCAGACTTATTTCACCGGGTTGTGGATAACTGCCGCCTCCTGTCATCGCTACTGTAGAAATAGTATGGTGAGGATCACGAAACGGGCGTTTGGAGATAAGCCCTGCATTTGCCTGCAATCTCCCTGCCACTGAGTGTATTTTGGTTGTTTCAAGGCTTTCTCCCAGTGAGAGAGGAGGCAAAATCGAAGGCAGGCGTTTGGCGAGCATGGATTTTCCACTGCCTGGCGCACCGATAAGAATAATATTGTGTCCACCGGCTGCGGCTACTTCCAATGCACGTTTTACATTTTCCTGCCCTTTTACATCAGAGAAGTCGAGATCGAAGTCACTTTGTTGCGCATAGAATTCCTCACGGGTATTGACAATAGTGGGGGGTAGTTCCTGATTGCCATTGAAGAACTCTATGACTTCTTTGATGTTCTCCACTCCATATACTTGAATTTTATTGACCACCGCTGCTTCACGAGCATTCTGCCGAGGGACGATGATGCCTTCGAAGCCTAATTCCCGTGCTTTGATGGCAATAGGCAGAGCACCTTTAATAGGTTGCAAACTACCGTCCAGGCTCAGTTCACCCATCATCAGATAACGGTTCAATTTATCGGACTGAATTACTTCTCCGGCGGCAAGCATGCCTATGGCAAGTGGAAGGTCGTATGCGGATCCCTCCTTACGGATGTCTGCAGGAGCCATATTAATCACGATGTTACTGGTAGGTATCCGGTATCCGTTTACCTGTAGTGCGGATATAATGCGTTGGTGGCTTTCTTTTACAGCAGAGTCCGGTAGCCCGACAAGATAAAACATGCAACCTCGTGAACTGTTTACTTCAATGGTGATGAGGGTTGCGTCAATGCCTTGTACAGCCGCTCCGAAAACTTTGATTAACACGTGCTTATTTGTGATTAGTGGTTAGTGATTAATGGTTACTTTTCTTTTTCTTTCCGGGCTATTTCTTTCAGTTTATCTTCAATAGCCTTTTCATCTAGATTTTTTCCTTCTATTTTACCTGTAGGACTGATTAGGATATTGGCTGGGAGAGTATGTATGGAGAATAGTTTGGCAACATCTCCATCCCATCCAGAATATTCGCAAGTCTGTTCCCATTTCAAAGTATCTTGTTTAACTGCTTCCAACCATTTCTCCCTGTCCAAGTCAAGGGAAATACCCATTAATGCGAAGTTTTTGTTCTTTTGTTCTTTCTTATAAATACGGCGGAACATTGCATTCTTTTCCCGGCTGATGGTATCCCATGAAGCCCAGAACTGTATCAGTAGATATTTATCTTTGAAATCGGAACGATTGATATCTTTGCCTTCTGTATTGCGTATACGGAAATAAGGAGCTGTTTTTCCTATATCTACTTTTTCTTCTTCCTCAATACGCTTTAGCAATGTTTCCATGTAAGGGCGGTCTTTCAGGTCACCGGTCATACGGTCGGTCAATTGTTTTATTTGTTCCAGATTGGGCTGGGGTTTCTGTACAAAGTATTTATCCAACAGATAAATGTTGGCTAATGAAGAGGGATGTTTGGTTATAAAATTCTCTACTTTCTCTTCCAATGCTTTCTCGGAAGGTGTACCTAGGCCTTTCAGCTCTTGGTTGAAGTCTGTTAGATCTTCGTTAGGAGCATTACCGCTGATTTGCAATGAGGACAGCTCAGCTGCGGATCCTTTTATTTGTATTTTATTTCCTTTATCCAGGAAGAGCGGGTATTCCGTTCCATCACTGAATAATAAAGTTGTACTCACTAATGTATCAACGGAAAGCGTTGTAGAAAATTTGTCGTTTTCGACAATCAGTGTATCCATACGGTCATACATTCTATCCGATCCATATAAATAGATGGTATCATTGCCCAATCCCTTGATTTCTCCGTTGAGACTGATGCTGTCGGTTTTCTTTTCACTACAGGCAAAAAGGGCGATTAATAGAAAATATAATAGACAGACTTTCTTCATTTTGAAATACTTTTCCGCGAAAGTACGGCTTTTGCAGATAATAAAAAAGAAATGCCCAACATTTCTCAATGTCGGGCACCCTATAGTTTTTTTAATAGGAACTAATTAATATGAGTTAAGAGCTCCTTACTGAGCGATGCTCATAAATTCTGCATTCGTGAAATACTTAGCAAATTCCAAGTCAGAAGCAGCTTTCTTAGCCAATGACGGTTCTTTAGCAACAGCGTTCTTCAAACTGCTGGTTACCATAGAAGCATTGTTGGTTCTTGCACCTAATACAGCCATCAAGTAGTCAGTATAAGCGTCAGGTTTTGCTACACTAGCCAAAGTGTTTTTAGCCTTATTGTAGTCCTTAGCCAAGATCTGTGCCAAAGCAGCGCTGTTAGTCTTAGTGTCACCGAATGCGCTTACAGCTCTGTCATATTGACCTTGAGCAATATACAGGTTACCCAGTGCTTCGTTCAGTTCTTTTGCACCTGAAGCTTTACTCAGATAGCTTTCTGCAGCAGCTTTGTCACCCTTAGTCAAGGCGATCAAACCGAGATTCATGTTAACTTCAGGAGCATCTTTGATAGAAGCAGCTTTCTTGAAGTAGCTTTCTGCTTTGTCAAGGTTACCTGCCTGATAAGCCAACTTACCTAAGTTGTTGTAAGCACGGAAATCGTTCGGGTAGATTTGAGTAGCTTTAGTGAAGATAACTTCTTGCTTAGCCGGATCGTTGGTCAGTGTAGTTGCATACAGCAATTCTTCTATATTCAACTGCTTAGGATCAGATGCAGCCAGACTTGCAATTTCTTCGTCAGACTTACCGATGATTTCATAGTTCAAAGTCAGACGTGAACGACGCAACTGCGGCAAGATATCGTCTGCTAAGTTCTTGTAAACAGAAGAGATGTTCTTGATTTCCTGTTCTCTTTGTTCAGGATCAGAATACATAGACAGAACACGAAGGATCAGTTCTTTATCCTGGATATTGGATTTAGATACCAATTCCTGGAAACCTTGCCAGTCCTGAGCAGTGTATTTAGTATCGATAGCTGCGTCAACTTTAGATTTCTTCAAGTTCTGGTTGATAACTTTTGCAGTGTTATCCTGACGATTTTCGGCCAACTTAGTGTTCAGGCTTACACCACCATCGGGAGATGCATAAGCAGAAATTTCAATATTGCTGATCTTCTTGTTTACAGCACCGTCTACATTCTTCACCTCTTCGTTGAATTCCTTAGCGGTCTTCAATTCGCTGGCGCGAACGTTAGCTTGCTGGATAAGGAACATGATGTTAGCATCGTGTTTTTCCTTGATGATACGCTGGAAAGCGTCGTCACCATTAGCAGGATTAGCACTGCCCAATGTCTGTCCAATCATTTCAGAAGTAGAAATCACACCATCAGCTACTTTTACAGCAGGGATAGTTACTGTTTTCTTGCCGATTGTGGCTTTGAACTCCAGATACAATTCAGACTTAGCCATTTCAGGGACATAGTCGAAAGAAGTTTTCATTGTGTAATTACCACCCATCTTGTAAGAGATAGTCTGATCGTTACCTTCTACTTTTTCTCCTTGGAATACAGCAGGCTGACCTTTAGCTTCGCCACCGTTCCATTTCAAAACCGGAGTTACTTCCACTACGGCTTTCTTGTTAAAATACTTTTCAGGGAATTTTCCATTAATCGTGGCCGGTACTTTGCCGCCTATGGCTTCAAGAACCTGAGGAGTCACGGTGAAGTAATCAGAGGATAATTCACCCATTTTGCTGCTACATGATGAAAGAGCAACAACCAGTGCCATTAACAAAGGCAGATACAATTTCTTAGTCATCTTAGGTATAAATTAATTGTTTGTAATTGAAATTAGTCTACTCGTTTTTCTTAGTGCCTATTACCACATGATAATAGCCTCGCAAAGATATTAAATCTATCGGCACAATCTAACACGAATAGCCAATTTTATTATAATTTAATGAAATCCTGTATCTTTTCTGTACTTAATGTTTCGTGGATGGTGCTCAATGATCTCACTTCGCAACATATTCCGGTCGATATGGGTGTAGATTTCAGTGGTCGCAATAGACTCGTGTCCCAGCATACATTGGATGGCACGGAGGTTGGCACCTCCCTCCAACAAGTGGGTGGCGAAGGAATGGCGGAAGGTGTGCGGACTGATATTTTTGGTGATGCCGGCTTTCTCTGCCAGCTCTTTAATCAGGTGAAAAACCATGATGCGGGAAATGCTATTTCCCCATCGGGCAAGAAAAACGTAGTCTTCAAATCCTTTCTTTATTTTACCAAGATTGCGGTCGAGCAGCCAGTATTTTATTTCTTTGATGGCACGGGGAGAAATAGGGACCAAACGCTGTTTGCTGCCTTTTCCTTCTACCTTGATGAAACCCTCGTCAAAGTAGAGTTCGGATAATTTCAGGTTACAAAGTTCCGAGACACGTAATCCGCAGCTGTATAGGGTTTCCAGGATGGCACGGTTGCGTTGTCCTTCCTTCTTGCTCATGTCTACAGTGGAGATAATAGTATCTATTTCTTCGACGGTAAGCACTTCGGGTAGTTTGAACCCGATTTTAGGACCTTCGAGTAGTTCGCTGGGGTCATCTTCCCGATAGTCTGCCATGACTAGGAAGTGGAAGAAAGATTTTATTCCCGACATGATACGTGCTTGCGAGCGGGGATGAATACCGATGTCGTGTAATCCGGCAGCAAAGCGTTGCAAATCATCCAGAGTCACAGCCAGCATATCGATGTTTTCTGTTTTCAGAAAACACAGCAGTTTGTTAAGATCGGTCAGGTAGGCATCGAGCGTATTGGCAGAAAGAGCCTTTTCTAACTTTAAATATTGCTGGTACTTTCTGATTATCAACGCTTGTCTCTCGTTATTCGTTGATTTTTCTTCTGTTTTCATTTCTTTTTTCTACCTTTGCTCCGCGAAAATAGGCTGCACTTTAGCAGAATACTGATAAATTTGCTTCTGCGTACAGTCTGCACTATCTTTGCAGCTCGATTTAAATATTTCTTAGGGCATATCTGGGCCGTGTCTGCTCCGTGTTCGCTCCGTATCTATATGTTTGGACTTGGTACGGACTTGGTACGGGCTTGGTACGGAGCAGGTACTTCCGGGACAAAGGTATAAAAAATTGTGTTATGAGGATACAAATAATTAATGGCCCGAATATCAATCTGCTGGGCAAACGTGAACCTTCCATTTACGGCAGTGTTACTTTTGAAGATTATCTTGCCGAACTTCGTCAGAAGTATACTGATATACAGATAGACTACTTTCAGTCGAACATTGAAGGAGAGCTGATAGATAAGATTCAGCAAACCGGTTTTGATGTAGATGGGATTATCCTGAATGCGGGTGCCTACACGCATACCTCTATCGCCCTGCAGGATGCTATCCGTTCGGTTACTTCTCCGGTTATCGAGGTACATATTTCTAATGTGCATGCTCGTGAGGCTTTCCGTCATGTATCTATGATAGCTTGCGCCTGTAAAGGCGTTATCTGCGGTTTCGGGTTGAACTCCTACCGCCTGGCGCTGGAAGCGTTGATAAGTGATAAATGATTAAATAAATAGGTATAAGATTATGTTATTAAAACAGACTAAGATCGTTGCAACCATTTCTGATAAACGCTGCGACGTTGATTTTATAAAAGGCTTGTTTGAAGCCGGTATGAATGTGGTGCGTATGAACACGGCACATCTCGGCCGCGAAGGCTCGGAGATGTTGATAAATAATGTGCGTGCGGTATCTAATCGCATAGCTATCCTGATGGATACTAAGGGACCGGAGGTGCGCACTACCATCTGTGCTGAACCTATTCCGTATAAAGTAGGGGATAAGGTAAAAGTAGTAGGTAATCCCGATTTGGACACTACGCGCGAATGTATTTCTGTCTCTTATCCGAACTTTGTGCACGATGTGGCTGTCGGCATACATATTCTTATAGATGATGGCGATCTGGAAATGGTCGTTGTGGAAAAGGCGGATGATTATCTGGTGTGTGAGATACAAAATGATGCTACTCTGGGAAGTCGTAAGAGTGTAAATGTACCGGGTGTACGTATCAATCTTCCTTCTCTGACGGAGAAGGACCGTACAAATATCCTGTATGCCATTGAGAAAGATATCGATTTTATTGCTCATTCTTTTGTACGTAATAAACAGGATGTTCTGGATATAAAGGAAATACTGGATGCCCATAACAGCGATATCAGGATTGTTGCCAAGATAGAAAATCAGGAAGGCGTTGATAACATCGATGAAATTCTGGAAGTAGCTGACGGTGTGATGGTAGCTCGCGGTGACTTGGGCATTGAAGTTCCGCAAGAACGTATTCCCGGTATCCAGCGTGTGCTCATCCGTAAATGTATTCTGGCTAAGAAGCCGGTAATTGTGGCTACTCAGATGCTTCATACGATGATTACGAATCCGCGTCCTACCCGTGCAGAGGTAACGGACATTGCAAATGCTATCTATTACCGTACGGATGCTTTGATGCTGAGCGGTGAAACAGCTTATGGTAAATATCCGCTGGATGCTGTGAAAACCATGACAAAGGTTGCCGCACAGGCAGAAAAAGATAAATTGGCTGATAATGATATCCGAATTCCGTTGGATGAAAACAGCAATGATGTGACAGCTTTCCTCGCAAAGCAAGCAGTAAAGGCTACTTCAAAGTTGAAGATACGTGCGATCATTACTGATAGTTACAGTGGACGTACAGCCCGTAATCTGGCTGCATTCCGTGGTAAATATCCGGTGTTGGCTATTTGTTATAAGGAAAAGACCATGCGTCATCTGGCACTTTCTTATGGCGTGGAAGCCATTTATATGCCGGAGCTTGCTAACGGACAAGAATATTACTTTGCAGCTTTGCGCCGTCTGCTGAAAGAAGGCCGTCTGTGCGAGACTGATATGGTCGGTTATCTAAGTAGCGGCAAAGCCGGTACACATACTTCTTTCCTTGAAATTAACGTAGTGGGAGATGCTTTGAAGTATGCAGAAGAAAGTGTATTGCCCAATAAGAATAGATACCTTTGATTAATTGACAATTGACAGTTGACAATTACTATGCAGTGTGACAGCGCAGCTAATTGTCAATTGTCAATTATCAATTGTCAATAGTTAATTGTCGATTGTTATGACCATAGACGAATATATTTTACAGCATATCGATGATGAAGGCGATTATCTGAAAGCTCTTTATCGGGATACGCACCTTAAATTGCTGTATCCGCGTATGGCGTCAGGACACTTGCAGGGTCGGATGCTGAAGATGTTTGTCAGGATGATTCGTCCCCGGAGAATATTGGAAATCGGTACATATAGCGGTTATTCAGCTCTTTGCATGGCCGAAGGGTTGCCGGAAGACGGAATGTTGTATACGTTTGAGATTAATGATGAGCAGGAGGACTTCACACGTCCTTGGCTGGAAAATTCTGGTTATGCAGATAAAATTAAGTTTTATATAGGTAATGCGTTGGAAATGGTCCCACAGTTTGATCTCACTTTTGATCTTGCTTTTATTGATGGTGACAAGCGCAGGTATATAGACTATTATGAAATGGTGCTGCCACGTCTGTCTGATGGTGGTTATATCCTTGCTGATAACACCTTGTGGGATGGACATGTGCTTGAAGAACAACCGCATCGCACCGACTTGCAAACCATCGGCATCAAGGCTTTCAATGACCTTATTGCACAAGATTCGAGGGTGGAAAAGGTGATCCTTCCTTTGCGTGACGGACTAACGATTATACGTAAGAAATGATATTTAAGCCAGCGGATAGGCGATTGTAACCACTTTTTGTTCTCCTTCCGAAACCAGATAGCTTCCTTTAAATGCTTCCAGACAAAGTTTGTTGATGTCATGCAGGATGCGTTGCTCCTGTTCGTCTTTCCATATATGGTAAAGTGGACTTCCTGTGACAGTAATTCTGAGGTATTGCCCCTCTTTTGTCAGTGTATATTCTACTTGGCAAATATCTCCGGTATACAATTTGGGTACGCACAATAGTGATGACAGTACTTTGAGGAACCATCTGCTATCTGCCTGAATGGGTAATATCTCTAAATCTGTATGGAAGTATGCATTCACCATTTTTGTTTGCATATTTACCATCATTTTTACTTCCCGACAGAGTTCCACGGCATCACATTCTTGTACGTTAAATCGCATCATTCCTGCTTCAAGACGTGATAAATCAAGGATATTGTTTATCAAGGCCAGTAACTTTTCAGAATTATGCTTTATGGTAACCGAGTATTCCTGTATTTCTTCTTCGGAAAGGTTTTTCTCGGTGGACAACAATTCAGAGAAGCCTACGACGGTATTCAGTGGTATACGGATCTCGTAAGTGATATTTTTCAGAAAATACTCTTTCATTTTATCTGTTGCTTCTATCGTTTCTAATGCTTGCCGGGTTTCTTCCTCCGAACGACGTAGTTGCCGGTGAATACAAAAGGCACGTATGATGGCAAGAAGCATGAGGATCAGTATGATGGCAGAGGCTCCGACGTATATCCAGCGATATTGTTTGGTCAGTAGTTCCTTGTCTAATAACGCTTTCTGGATTTTATAGTTGGCCTGATATACTTCTTCATGGCGTTGCAGCATATCCTGATTGAGAGAATCTCCTTTTAGGGCTGCTGTTTTATAAATATTGGCTGCTTCTTCATATCGACCGGCTTCTAGCATAGCTTCTGCTTTCATCTTAAGGATACTATTTTCGTGAAAGGGTTCTGCTTCTTGGCAGGATGATAAGGCCAGATCGAAGGCTTGGAAACATTTGTCCCAGTCTTTTATAAGTTTATAATATACCCCCCATAAAGCATGGTAATCAATATAGTAGCTGAAATATATTTCTTTATCGTAATATTTCTTTGCTCTTGTCAGGTGCATTTTAAGATTATCTTTGTCTTTGGTTTTAGCATAAACCATACCGAAAGATACTTCTATTTCTAAATAGATGTTTTTCAGTACATTGATAGATTGTGTGTCCTCTTTTATCAACTTTTCCACTACCTTTTGTTGCTGCTCTAATTCGCTGAGGGCTTCTATATATTTCTGTTGCGACAGATATATTTCAGCTAGGCTTTTGTGTATCAGTAGGAGAGAATAATTGTTGGCATTCGGATTTATAGTCAAAGCTTGTTTATAGCTTGCAATCGCTTCATCATATTGCTCTGCAAAATTTTGTGCCTGCGCCAAGGCTATGAGTGAAACGAATACTCCCCTGTCATACTTGATCCGTATGGATTCTTTTTGCATTTCTTTGGCCTGCATAATGGCGTATTCCGTATCTCCCTGGGCACACCTGGCTTGTAGGATGGATAACCAGATGGTATAATAGAGTGAGTAATTTTTATATCGGTAGCTGGCTTCCTTCAGGTTCAGAAAACATCGTTCCATCTCAGACGCTTCAGCCCGGAATTCATAGTGACGGCAGTAATCAAAAAGGACGTATAACTCTTCTTCATGTATCCCTTTTTGTCTGGATAGCGCAAGAGCTGAGTCCAGGAATTCTAAAGCTATATCTTTGCCCATATATTGCTGGAATGCATTTCTCAATATCTTTGAGCGGAGTGTATCGTTTGACTCAAATTTGACGGTCTGAAAGATGCTGTCACGGAATTGCTTGTCCGTTGAGATAGATGATTCTGCTCTTATCTGGAAAAGTATTCCTATTACAAACAAAAGTGTAAATATTATTTTCTTCATACTCTGCCCTCCTGCTTTAATGGGTGTGTGAAGACGAAGCGTGAGCCATCGGTATACTGCGGGTCTATCCATATTTTTCCACCGAGACGGCTGATGATGAGTTGGCAGATAGCTAATCCGAGACCTGTTCCCTGAGATTTCTCGTTTACTCTTTCGAAACGCTCGAATATGCTGTTTTGTTTTTCTGACGGGATACCGCAACCGGTATCTGTGATGGAGAATTGAGCCATCCCTTCCTCATTCTGTTCCAATTGCAGAATGATGCTTCCTTCTTTTGTAAACTTAGTTGCGTTGACCAATATATTGATTAGTACCTGGTGTAACCGCAGTGTATCAGTTTCGATTTCCAAAGAAGGAAGTTCTGTCCTGAAGAATATTTCAGCCTGTGTTTGTTTGATACCTTCCAGTGTTTGTATGATACCTTCGCACAAGTTTACTGCATTGCACTGCTTGAGATTGAATTTCATGTTTGTTACGTCAAGGCAAGAGATGTCCACTACATCATTTACGAGATTCAGTAAGAGGCGTGAATTTAGTTGGATGATGTCATTGCATTGTTTTCGGGTTTCTTCATCAATGCCCGGAGTAGTAAGTACGTCAGAGAAACCGGATAAAGCGTTTAGAGGTGTTCGGATTTCATGACTCATATTTGATATGAACAAGCTTTTATTGCGTATTGAGTTTTCCACGGCTTTTTCTGCCTTTTGTAACTTCCGTTTTGAAAGCATTAATTTTTTTGCTTTTCTTTTTAGGTAAAGGAAGCCGAAAATCGTGATAATGATAAGGCAAGGCAATACGATAAGGGCTAATAACAACAAATGATTCTGTTGCTGGTTATTGGCCAGTTGTAATTCGTCAATAGAATATGTATTACGTAGATCTTTTACTTTGTGAGTACTGATTCCTTTGTAGTCAGCATCAATCTTTTCTCCTAATTCTTTGTATAGATTGGCAGCTTTTTCATACTGCTGCTCTTTCATATATTGATCCGCAACTTTTCGGAGGCTATCTTGTTTACTGTCCTGATTAGCCTGACTGCAAAGAAGCAAGGGAGGCAGGAATAGCAATATGAAGACGAGTCTTTTCATGTTTTTTTGATTAGTGTTGTTGCAAAGATAATTTTATTGTGAATTGATTGGCTTGATAATCGTGCTAAAAAAAGTATAATTTGTCAACTAACCCAGATATTTCAGTAACTTTGTCTCTAAATAAAGGAATAAATAGTATGGAAACTACCAGACAGAACAAAATATGTCGTTTACTTCAAAAGGAATTGAGCGAAATTTTCTTGTTACAAACAAAATCTATGCCGGGCATATTGGTATCAGTCAGTGCTGTGCGTATCAGTCCTGACCTGAGTGTTGCACGTGCTTATCTCAGCATCTTTCCTTCGGAAAAGGCAGAAGAGATGATTAAGAACATCAATGAAAACATGAAGTCTGTTCGTTATGAGTTAGGAACTCGTGTACGTCATCAGCTTCGTATCATCCCCGAACTGAAGTTCTTTGTGGATGACTCACTGGATTATCTTGAGAAAATAGATGAATTGTTGAAGTGAACCTTCCCTTCTACATAGCCCGGCGCTATCTCTTCTCTAAGAAGAAACACAACGCTATCAATATCATTTCCGGCATTTCGGTGTGTGGAGTGGCATTGGCTACGTTGGCGTTGGTCTGTACACTCTCCGTGTTCAATGGTTTTCAGGATATGGTGGCAGGTCTTTTTACGGCTTTCGATCCGGAACTGAAGATTATGGTTCGTGAGGGAAAAGTCTTTGAACCGAATGGAGCTGCTTTTCAGGAGGTGCGTTCTTTGCCGGAAATTGATGTCTGGACAGAGACACTGGAAGACAACGCCATGGTGCAGTATAAAGACCGCCAGGCTATGGCAATCATAAAAGGGGTGGAAGATAATTTTGAACAACTGACGTCTATCGACAGTTTGCTATACGGTGCAGGGGATTTTATCTTGCACGATTCCATAGTGGATTACGGGGTTTTGGGTGTGGAACTGATCTCTGAGCTGGGGACTGGTCTTCAGTTCGTCGATCCGCTTCAGGTATATGCCCCTAAGCGGAATGTACGTGTGAATATGGCTAATCCTTCTGCTTCTTTTAATCGCGATTACCTCTTTTCTCCCGGAGTTGTGTTTGTGGTGAACCAGCAAAAATATGATGCGCGTTATATTCTCACTTCTCTTGATTTTGCACGTAATCTTTTTAATTATGATACGGAGGTATCTGCTGTTGAACTGAAGTTGAAATCGGATACAGATGCCTCTGCCGTACAGAAAAAGATTTCCCGCATCTTAGGCGATGATTTTTTGGTCTTGAACCGTTATGAGCAGCAGGCTGATGTATTCCGTATCATGGAGATAGAGAAGTTTATATCTTACCTGTTCCTTACGTTTATCCTTGCTATAGCCTGTTTCAATGTGATTGGTTCTCTTTCTATGCTTATTCTTGATAAGCGGGAGGACGTGGAAACCTTACGTAATCTTGGAGCGGATGATCGGTTAATCGCTCGCATCTTCTTGTTTGAAGGCCGGCTTATATCTTTGTTCGGTGCACTTTCCGGCATTATCCTTGGTTTGCTGTTTTGTTATATTCAGCAGCGTTTCGGCATTATTTCTTTGGGCGGTGGTAGCGGTGGCTTTATTGTGGATGCTTATCCAGTCAGTGTTCATGCAACGGACGTTATATTGGTATTTGTTACCGTGATTACCGTTGGCTTTCTTTCAGTATGGTATCCGGTCCACTATCTGACGAAGCGGCTACTGAAGAGATGATTGTACCTGTGATTCTTCTTTCAATGGGTAGAAAGTGTATGCAATCTGGCCATTAGTGTATTCATTCTGTATTTTGCAGGTTTGGATATCATTATGGCAGAATACCATATATGTATCCATTGTTGGGTTCTTATATTTGCATGTAGAAACAATGATTATAGAACCCACCTAAAAATCTTTTTATTCATGGAACGACGTACTTTTCTTAAAATTTTGTCATCAGCGGGTATCGTTAGTTTGGTTAGTCCTGCTTTTGCTATGGGAGTATGTAGGAACAAGGTATCTAAATCTTCTTCAACACTTCTTGAATCTACTTTCCGTAATCCGCCTTTCTCTTCCGGAGTTTATACGTGGTGGCACTGGATGAATGGTAATATTACTAAAGATGGCATAACCTGTGACCTTGAAGCCATGAAAGCAAATGGCATTGCAGGCTATCAATTGTTTGAAGCAGGAAGTGGCATTCCCATTGGTCCGGTAGAATCGCTTAGTGATGAGTGGGTAGATCTTATTTTACATACGCTCAAAGAGTCAGAGAGATTGGGCTTGGAGTTTGCAATGCACAACTGCCCCGGCTGGTCATCTAGTGGTGGACCTTGGATTACTCCGGATAAAGCTATGCAGATAATAACATGGAGCGAAACAAAAGTAACAGGTGGAAAACAAATCCGGATGCCGTTGCCTACTCCCAAACATATGTTTGATTATTATATAGATACATTTTGTTTGGCTATTCCGGCAAATATGGAAGTGATACCTAAGTCATCGGTTCTTGAATTGTCAGGGCAACTTAAGGACGGCGTTTTAACTTGGGCGGCTCCCGCTGGTGAGTGGTTGATTATGCGTTTCGGACAAACAGCTAAAGATCAGAAGAATAAGTCAGCTCCCTCTAAAACGACCGGATTGGATTGTGATAAATTCAGTACGGAAGCACTAGACTATCATTTGGATTGTATGTTTAAGAGGCTGATGCCTGCAATGGAGAAGGTAGCCAAACATTCTAAGATTGGCTTGCTGATAGATAGCTATGAAACGGGCGATCAGGATTGGACTTCCGACATGCCTGCCTACTTTGAACAAAAGCATAGGTATGCGCTTTATCCGTTTTTGCCTGCGTTAGCTAATAAGGTGGTTGAGAGTGAGGAAAGTACGAAGCGTTTCCTGTTTGACTTTCGCCGAACCAGAGCTGATCTGTTTGCTGAGCGTTACTATGCGCATTTTCAAAAACGGTGTAAAGAGAAAGGTATAATAACTTATACAGAGCCTTACGGTGGCAATATGATGGAAGAATTGCAAGTGGCACAACAGCTTGACATTAATATGGGAGAATTCTGGTGTGGCCAGACTGTGCTTTGGGCAAATTATAAATATAACCGTACCGTTAAACAAGTGGCTTCAATAGCACATACGCTTGGTGGAAAGATTGTTGGTGCTGAGGCTTTTACTTCTGAACCAGATGCAGACAAATGGCTGTTGTATCCATATGCTCTAAAGTCACTAGGTGATTATATGTTCACCCGGGGACTTAGTAGGATTTATTTTCATCGTTTTGCCCACCAACCGCATCCTACTGCCGCTCCGGGAATGACGATGGGAGCATGGGGATTGCACTTTGACCGTACCAATACGTGGTGGAAACCGGGGAAAGCGTGGATTGACTATTTGAATCGTTGTCAGCACATTTTCCAGAGCTCAACTTTCTATGGTGATATTCTTTATCATAATGGTGATGATAGTTTTGGCAGTACCATTGAACCGGAACAAACCCCATTGGCACCTCCAGAAGGGTATGATTATGACATGATAAATACTGAAATACTGGACAAGGCACACATCAAGGATGGAAAGATTCTTCTTCCTGCTACACGCTTTGATGGCTATAAGCTCTTAGTGTTGCTTAAATCGGAAACAATGTCATTGCATACGTTGCGGATACTGGATCGATTGGTGGATGAGGGAATGGTGTTGGTTGGTCAAAAGCCACAGCATACATTAGGTTTGTGTGATGGGGAGAAAGAAAATGAGTTTGTTGCATTGGTGAAAAAAGTCTGGCAGTACCCGAACGTATATGAAGGAGAGGATTTGCAAATCATTCTCAATCGGTTAGGTGTATCTCCTGACTTTGTTTATTATTCTGAGACAGGAAATTCAGCTGTTCATGCTATCCATTATCAACAGGAAGGAGTCGAGATATACTTCTTGGCAAATCGTAAGCGAGCGTATGAAAAAGGAACAGCTCATTTCCGGATAAAAGGTTATATTCCGGAGTTATGGGATCCTTATACAACTGAAATTTTACAGTGCCCGGTCTATCGCACTGATAGTGAAGGTGTAGAAATTCCTCTTAATTTTACTCCTGCAGGATCTATGTTTGTTGTTTTTCGTAAGGCTGAAAAACAACGGAAGTGTACAAATTTGAAATACAATGGAGTTTCTTTGTTTCCAACTATTAAAAATGTAGTGGAACAGGATTCTTTATCTGTAAATTTTAGTATTACTTGTTGGATAAAGCCTGAGGTGGACATAGCCATAACCGAAGAACAGGAACTCGGTGATATGTGTGCTCGTTTTTTTGCTATTTACCCTTTAGAAGGAGAGAGGCGACATGGAAACGGGCATAGTGCTGTTGGGTTGTCAGTGGGGCGGAATGGAGTGGTTGTATATGAGCGGACTATACATAATAAAGCTGTATACCGAAATCTCAGACCATTATCGGGGTGGACTCATTTGGCTTTGATCTATCAGAATAACGTACCGCATCTTTGGATAAATGGAGTATATGCTGGGGCAGGAACAACTTCAAGCACAATTGTACACCTCGAGACATTGCATTCGGATTTGTTGTGTAAAGCGGATGCTTATGAAGGTGGACTTTGTAATTTATGTATCCATTCTTCAAGTATTGACCAGACAGAGATAACCAAACTTTACCAAAAAGGGGTACCTGCTCCGTTCCATCCAAGTGAGCAGGTGATATCATGGTTGCCCAATTATCAGTTTATTGCATGGCAAGCTGGTATTTATGAGTTTGTTTCAGAGCATACAAGTTTTCGGAAGTATGTTGACATTCTTCCTGCGCGTATTTTGTTAGAGGGGCCCTGGAGGGTTCGATTTCCAAAAAATATGGGAGTAACTGAAGAAATTACTTTAAGCCAGTTGCATTCATTGCATTTAGAAGAAAATTTTGGGGTTCGTCATTTTTCGGGAACGATGAATTATCTCTATTCGCTGTCTATCAATAGTGCCTATTTACAAGACGATATTTGTTTACGTTTGGATCTAGGGCGTGTAGAAGTACTTGCTGAAGTGTTGGTGAATGAGAACTGTGCTGGAATCTGTTGGGCTCCTCCCTATTCTGTTGATATACAACAATTTTTGCACGAAGGAGATAATACAATAGAAATTCGTGTAACAAATTTGTGGGTCAACCGATTGATTGGTGATGAGTACATGCCTGAAGAGAATATTTATGGTTATCAGGATATTCCAAATAAATATTCTACATTGCGCAACGGTGGTATCAAAAAACTTCCTGAATGGTATATACAGGGTAAACCGAAACCTGCAGGAGGCAGAATTGCATTTACAACTTGGAAGCATTATGACAAAACCTCACCCCTTGTTGAGTCCGGTTTATTGGGACCGGTCACGCTAACGGCTGGGAAAATAGGGAACTTGAATAGGTAAGGTGCTTTCTGGATATAAATTTGAGGCAAGAGTGATATCATTTTCATTCTTGCCTTAAGTATCTATGCACAAGCTCTTTTTAGTTGAGAGAATTGTCTTTGTGCTTATTGCTTTCTCTGTATTCCTTAGGAGTTTGATTGTATCGTTTGCCAAATTCTTTATAGAAATGTGACCGATTTGTGAAAGCTGTCCGATACATGACTTCTTGTATAGTCAACGTGGTGGTTAATAGTAGTTTCGCGGCATAATTAATTCTTTGTTCTTTAATGAAATCTTTAGGTGGTAGCTGCTCCAGTTTTTTAAACTTGCGATATAAGTTTCTACTGCTGGTTTGCATGGCTCCTGCAAGTTCTTCCGGTCCGAACTTGGTGTTGTCCATATTTCTATTGATTAGTTCAACAGCAGTTTCTATAAACTTCTTATCTTCCTGTTGTAGCAAATGTCCACCACTAAATTCAAAGGCACTTGCTGAGGAGTTGTAATATTTCTTTAATTCTTCCTGCTTTTTTAATAGTTGCTTGATGATGCTCTTCAGATATTGAGTATTGAATGGTTTGGGGATATAAGCATCTGCTCCAGATTCTATACCTTCAATCTTTTCATCGGTTGTATTCTTTGCAGAGAGGATAACTAGTGGAATATGCATTGTATGTTTGTTGCTTTTGAGCTGTTTGATTAAAGTGATTCCATCTATTTTAGGCATCATAATATCTGTAATGATGAGGTCCGGTGTTTTTTGTTTTAATATGGTAAGCCCTTCTTCGCCATTTTCTGCGGTTAAAACAGAGTATTCATCGGATAGTATATCTTTTAGCATCCACAGTAGCTCTTTGTTGTCATCTATCATCAGAATGGTTGGCTCCGGTTGATTGGATTCTTCCTGATGATTGTCTCTTTCAGTTATTTCAGTACTGGTTTTATGGTTAAAAGGTTCAGATTTAGGAACTTCTTCATTTAGTATACGTTCCGCTTTTCCTGTTACTTCAAGTTGTGGCAGGTTCACTATGAACTGAGCATATTGGTTTACTTCACTTTCTACTTCAATAGTACCTTGTAGCAGTTCTACCATGCTTTGGCAGATAGCAAGTCCCAAACCATTTCTGGAAGAAAGCCCTTTAATACTATTCTCTTGAATATTATCAAGTACACTATATCTGTTAAATATAAATGGAATACTCTCTTTGCATATTCCTTTTCCCGTATTATAAACTTTTAGATTTAACTTGTCTCCTTCGGCTTTTATGGATATGCGGATTATTCCATTCTCGGGGGTATATTTAAATGCATTCGAGATAAGATTATTCAGGATCTTTGTGAATCCACTATAATCACTCTTCCACATAATTTCTGGATAGATATCGGTTTCTAGATGGATTTGATTCTGCTCTGCCAACTCACTGAATGAATCTATAATTTCCTTTGCCAGTTTACTGATATTCAGTTCCTGTATGTGGCATATCTGATTACCGGTTTCCATACGGCGGAAATCTATGACCTCCTGTATCAGGCTATTGAGGCGCTCTGTATTTGATTTAATAATCTGAGCATATTTCCTGATGAAAGCATCACTGTTCTCATGCTGCAATATTCTTTCACATGGTCCATAGATCAGGGTAAGTGGTGTGCAAAATTCATGTGTGATGTTAGTGAAGAAACGTAGTTTACCTTCGTACATTTCTACTTTATACTTTTCGTTTAATCTCTTGGAAATAGCGGCTTTTCTCCGTTCGTATTTCCGCCGGATATAGTGCCAGAATCCAAATCCTGCTCCAAGGGCCAGTAATACATATATTATCTGAGCTGCAATACTTTGGTACCAAGGGGGAAGAATGACAATACGGATACTCTGGATTAAATTATCATTGTTATTTCCTCCGTCATTGTATTTCACTCTCAATGTATAGTCTCCGGGAGGAATATTTGTAAATTGAGCTTCATTGGAACGTGTATTCATCCATACATTACTGAAATTCTCAAGTTTATAAGAATACTTGCAGTTCTCACCATTGATAAAGTCGGTGGCAACAAAAGAGATTGCAAAGAAATTCTGGTCATAGTTCAGTACGATATTTTGGGGATTGCTGCCTTTCTTTTCAAATTCATGAATATTATATTCCTTATTGAATATCCTTACTTTAGTAAAATGAATATCAGGTACGAAATTGCTTCTTCCCTTTTTCTCCTTTTTTATCCAGACTATGCCATTTACTCCCCCAAAAAAGTATCTGTTTCTTACTTTGTCTTGAAAATATGCGTTATCACTGAATTCTGTTATATCTAATCCTGTCCTATGATTAAAGTTTTTGAATATATTTTTTTGAGAATCAAATAATATAATACCGGTATTACTGCTTAACCATAGATGTCCTTCTTGGTCTTCAATGATTCCGTGTATTGTATTATTGGGTAAACCCTCATTCTCATTAAAATTCTTATAGTCATAATTGCCATTGGATGAGAATTTTAGTTTAGTTAACCCATAACTTGTACCTAACCACATATCTTCATGTTGGTCTTGATGTATACATAATATATCGCTCATGGGAGCTATGCCATTCCTATCAAAAGAGATGAAAGAATAATCTTCAGTATGCGAGTTTAATCTGATGACACCATTACCACGCATCCCAATCCAGATGATAGAGTCGTTTTCCGGATATATGGCATATATTTGATTATTTTTCTGCTTATGCGGAACCTTAAAGTTAAATGCATGAATCTGTTTAGCTTCAATCCCTTGCTTATGTCGTTGGGTGCTTATTTTCAATAGAGTATTTCCTGCCCCTATCCACAATAGTGAGTCGTTTGTCTCACTCATGGAATGTACGTGGGCGATATCTTGATTAGTATTGTTGATTAATGAGTGAATTTTATTGTCCGAGAAAGAGTAGTAGTTTAAACCGGGGCCATTGGAGCCTATCCACAGAATTGGATACACATTGCTTGGTGCAAATGCGAAAACTGCATTATTAGTGAGTCCTTCTTGAGTTGTAAGATGTGTAACGTTATCATTTGAATACTCTTTTGAAGTATCGTAATTTCTGATTTTTATTACACCGTTATCTTTTGTACCTAACCATAAGGTGTTATATTTATCAGTGTAAACGGCACGAATCGGCCTTTTCTTGCTGATCGGAAGTTCATTGAGTAATATATTGGTAAATGTGTACTCGTCTTTTGTCCATGCATATACCCCTTGGCCGTCTGTGCCAATCCAGATAATATCTTGTTGTTTATCTTTCCACAAAGAGAATACACCACAATTGATGTTGAACTTCTCAACTTGGTAGTTTTGTTCAGCTATTAGTCGTATAAGACCATTTGTTTCAAATCCAATAAGAATGTCTTTATTATCAAAAGCAATAGCTCCGATTTTACCACTTTCCTGAATCAATTGCTTTAATTTTTTGATAAAATGTAGCTTCTCTTTGTCTTTGTAAAATATGTTTCCTTCAGAATCTACCATAATTATTTTCTCGTCACTGTAGAAAGCATATTTTATGAGGTGTGGATATATAAAATCCGGATGTCTGACTACTTGAGGGTTATTTGTTTTTTTACCAGATATGGTATACTTTTCCATTATGCCTTTATGGTTTATCCATACCGTATCTTGTGAATCAATTATGAAACTCGATACATTGTCCAATTCCTTCTCATTATAGAAGGGGAAATTTATAAATTTATTGTCTAATTTCGAATATAGAGATAATGTATTGGGTCTATTAAATACATATAAATAGTCTTGGCTGTCTTTGGCGATATACGAATTTTCGCCAAATTCATTATAGTATTCTTCTATAGTATTACTTTGCTGGGATAGTTTATTTAGCCCCCATTTTGTGCTAATCCATAGATAGTTCTTATCTGTTTCTATAACTTTTCTGATAACGTTACTTGAAAGACTATTTTGATTGTTGATATCAGGCTTATATACATATATCTTTTGGCTGTCGTACATATTGAGCCCGTCATAAGTACCAATCCATAAGAATCGTTTTTCATCCTGAAATAAACAGGTAACGGAACTATTTGATAGCCCGTCACGATTACTAATTTGTCTAAGGTTGTGTGAATTGACATTTTGTATAAAACAAAATAGTAGCAGCAAAGAAAATTGAATATAATATTTCATTAGTAGTCCTCTTGGCATTAATCACTTTTACTGGCGAACAAAGATAGTGCTCTGATTGATTTTTCCAAAATTCTATCTGGTTGAATTTAGGTTTTAACAAGATCAACTTTAGTTAAAACTAAGGTTTTATTGTCCGGGGGATAACCTCTGCTAAAAGACTGTTGTATTCAATTTCGCCATAACTGTATTCTCTTTGTGCATTGCGGATATGAGCATGATATTGGCGAGATATTGTATATATACATATTGCTTGTACGCTAATTTTGCATGTAGAAACAACATCAAACGTTTTCAATAGTGTATTAGTCTTTTTGCAGGTATTGAGAAAAGATACATATTATTAATTTTTGATAAATAGCGATGAATATGGAAAAACATTCTTTTAATTTTTTGAGTATTTCTAAAAAGATGTCATTAGAGTACTTTTTGATAATTTGAGTTTTGGAGAATTACTCATGCTGATGTTTTAAAGGTATTTGTCTCTTTAATAAGTGTCTTTTAAAATAGAACCAATTAAAAAATATATTAATATGAAAAACATTTTTATGCTAACAAACAAAAGTGAACAAAGACTAGGAGGAAAACGGTTCTCTGCAATCCTTCTATTATTGTGTTTATCTCTGTTTACTGCTTATGGTCAGGGAAAGAAAAATATTAAGGGATTAGTCACTGATGAGAAAAATGAACCATTAATAGGAGTCAGTGTAGTGGAACTTGGTACTTCTAATGGTACAGTAACGGATATAGATGGAAAGTTTGATTTAAATGTTTCATCAAATTCGACTTTAAAGTTTAGCTATATCGGCTACAATGTACTTGAGAAAAAGGTTGGCATACAAGCAATGATGAATGTTGTTTTAACTGAGGTTGCCTCAGAATTGGATGAAGTTGTAGTAGTGGGTTATGGAACTGTAAAGAAACGTGATCTGACAGGCTCTGTTACATCTGTTGATTCTGAAAAACTGTTGCAGAGTCCGGCGTTATCCGCTGCTGAGGCTATTCAGGGTAAAGTTCCGGGAGTATTGATACAGAACACAAGTTGGACTCCAGGATCTACTCCGTCTATTCTTATTCGTGGTACACGTTCTATCAAAGCAGGAAATGATCCGTTGTATGTAGTGGATGGTATTCCTATTTCAACAGCTCCTAATTTATTTGCCCCTGGTGATATAGAGTCGATAGAGGTTCTTAAGGATGCCTCAGCCACAGCGATATATGGGTCTAGAGGTGCTAATGGAGTTATCATTATCTCAACGAAGAAAGGTAAAAAAGGAAAAGTACAGGTTGATTATAATGGTTATTATGGTGTTCAGACCATTCAAAATAAGTTGGAATTAATGGATGGATCAGAATATGCGGAGTATGTGCGTGAAGCTTATAGAGCTGCCGGACAATATGATTCAGCAGTACCTAATATGGAACTGGATAAAACATTACCTTCGTTTACTGGCGATGATTATACTTGGCAGTCTATTGCAATGGCTTATGATGAAAATGGTAATTATGATCCCAGTAAAGTACGTTCCGGGGCTTTGTGGTGGAACGAAGTAGAACGTACAGGTATAGTGACTGACCACCAGCTCGGCATTAGAGGTGGAGGTGATAAAATGCAGTTTGCTTTTAATACTACATATTTCAGGAATGAAGGTATTTATAAGAATCAAGATTACTCGCGTTATACGGTAAAGTTGAGTGTTGATGCGGAGGTTACTAATTGGTTGAAGATAGGAGGACAGTCACATTTTAGTCATTCATTACAGGATAGAGGTTCGAATTTTCAGGATTGCTGGCGTGTTAATCCGCTTGGACGATTGTACGATGATGATGGAGCACCTACGTTGATGACCTCGGGTGGTGACTCTCAATGGTGGAATCCTCTTCAATATTTGGAGCCTGATGCTGTAGTAAATCCGTTGAAGATTAACCGTTTCTTAGGTAGTTATTATGGAGAAATCAAGCTTCCGTTAGATGGACTTAAGTATCGTGCAAATATTGGAATTGATTTCCATTCTCGTCAGGATTATTCTTTTTTATCTTCAAATGCAAGACAGGGTAATCCTAATCAGGCAAAGAACGCTACTCAGCAGACCTATGCTTATACGTTTGAAAATCTGTTATTCTATGATAAGCAGTTTGGAAAACACTCTATCGGAGTTACCTTACTGCAATCTATTCAGCGCAATAGAACTGAAAGTTTAAGTACTACTGTTCAGGATTTACCTTCGGATGATCTGCTTTTTAATGATATTGCGTCAGCATTGGATATGACAGGATATGACAGTAATAACCAGGTATGGAGCCTTGCTTCTTTCATGGGGCGCTTGAACTACAATTATAAAAGCAGGTATTATGCAACATTCTCAATGCGTTATGATGGCTCTTCACGTTTAGCAGATGGACACAAATGGGTTTCTTTCCCTGCTTTTTCATTGGCATGGAGAGTAAATGAGGAAAACTTCCTTAAGAATTTTGATAAACTTGATAATTTGAAACTGCGTTTCGGATATGGTGTAACTGCCAATACTTCTATTAATCCTTATCAAACAAAGGGATTGTTATCAAAGAAGTATTATAATTATGGAGAAAATATGGTTATTGGTTATACCTCATCCAGCTTACCGGATAAAACATTGACTTGGGAAACTACCGGACAATGGAATGTAGGTGTTGACTTTAGTTTTTTCCGTGGACGTTTGAGTGGAACAGTTGATGCTTATCTGCAAAATACACATGATTTGCTGCTTGACCGTCAGTTACCTGCTGTCTCTGGCTATACGAGTGTACTTACTAATGTTGGTAAGACAAGGAATAAGGGTATTGAAGTTAGTTTATCTACTGTGAATATACAAAATAAAGACTTTACATGGTCTACAGATTTTATGTATTCAACTAATAAGGAAGAAATTGTAGAATTGTATAATGGGAAAGTAGATGATATAGGCAATAGTTGGTTTATAGGCGAAGCGCTTGGGGTATATTATGATTATAAGAAAATCGGTATCTGGCAGGATACTCCGGAAGATCTTGCAGAAATCGAAAAATATAATAAGAATGGTCATAAATTTGCACCGGGAATGATTAAACTGCTGGATATTGATGGAGATCATAAAATTACTGCAGACAATGATCGTATGATCCTTGGACAAAAACGCCCCAAACATATTTTTAATTTTAGCAATACATTTGTTTATAAAGGTCTTGACTTGAATGTTGTTCTTTATGGAACTTTAGGCGGAATGTTGAGAAATGCAGTTCGCGTGAATCACCAGTCTTATCGTAATAATAGTGTGAAATTTGACTATTGGACTCCTAATAATCCCACTAATGCTTATCCGCGTCCTAACAGGTTGTATGACAATATAGAGTATGAATCTTCATTATATTATGAAAAATCTGATTTTTTACGTGTTAAAACAATAACATTAGGGTATACATTACCTAAAAGTCTGGTTAATAAAGCAACTTTATCTAATTGTCGCTTATACGTTACTGCACAGAATCCTCTTGTGTTTACAAGCTACACCGGAGTCGATCCGGAAGGAGCGGCAACCTATGCTTCACCAAGTGTAAGTAGTTGGATATTTGGTATGAATGTTTCTTTTTAAACTAAATAAAATAAGAATAAAATGAAAACGATGAAATATAGAAAAAGCATCGACATAATTTTTACGATGGTTTATGGATTTATCTCCCTGATAAATGTTAGTTGTGATGATTTTCTTTCAGAGAAAGAAGTTCCTCGTATAACAAGTGATTTTTATAAAACTGAACAAGGTATACTGGCAGCTGTTGATGCCACCTATGCTTATATGCGTTTTGGAGTTGGTGGAGAGTTCTCTAATGTTTTTACAGAATTAGGCACTGATCTGATAACAGGTGCGGAGGGAGCTTTGAGTTATCCCTATAATTTATATAGTGCAACTTTGTCACCAACAGAATCGAAGTTATATAGTTTGTGGGAAAACCATTATAAAGCTATCGGAGTGACAAACTTGGTTTTAGATGCTCTGCCGGAGGCGAGTGTATCGGAAGCAGAAAAAGAGAGTTATGGTGCTGAGATGAATTTCTTTCGTGCGTACTTCTACTTTGACTTAGTTCAACAATTTGGCAAAATACCTTTGGTTACTAAGGCAATACAAGAACCTCAAACTGACTTCAAACGCTCTTCTGTATCAGATGTCTATAAGCTTATTGTCAGTGATTTAAGATATGCGGCAGAACATCTCCGTGAATCGGCAACTGGTACAGAACAAAGTAAGGCTACTAAATATGCTGCTGCTCATTTATTGTCTAAAGTTTATCTTACACGTGGTAGTGCAGTAACTAATCAGCGTGGACAATTATCAACTGATATGGATAGTGCTTATTACTATGCAAAAAGGGTAATAGACAGCCCTAAGTATACTTTATTGAATAACTATTCGGATTTGTGGGATGTTAACAACATGGGAAATCGTGAGGTTATCTTTTCCATTCAGTTTACTCTTGATCCGATATATAATGGAGATGGAAATAAATCTCATTTATATTGGGGATCGTGGTATGAAGATCAACCTGGTATGAAGCGTGATATAGCTAACGGCCGTCCTTATCGTTTTCATCGTGCTACCAATAAGACGATGTTTGAGTTATTTGATCGTAAAAATGACTCCCGTTTTTATAAGAGTTTTAAATGGACCTACTATTGTAATAAAGTAACTTCTTCTTTAGCCATAGGAGATACTGCTATTTATTATAGTTTAAATGCTCCTAAGAACAGAACATATAAATATAAATATTTTCAATGGAACAAGGATGATCCAAGTAAGAATAACAGATATTATCCCATTGTGTTGAAATATGAGGATCCGTTAAGAGAAACGGCAAATGAGCAGAAAGGGGTACGCGAATGGGTACGTATGCGTCTTGGCGAGACTTACCTCATTGCTGCGGAAGCAGCAGGACGTAAGGGGGATTACAACTTGGCTGCTGATTTGATTAATGTTATTCGTGAGCGTGCTTCTTGGAAGTCCGGCGAAAAAAAGGTACCTCAATATTGGCTGGAAGAAGGTGGAGAAATGGACAACACGGAATCTACTTATGAAAATATAAAAGTGACTGCAGATGACTTGAAAGAGAACTTTGTAGATTTTATGTTGGATGAAAGAGGACGTGAACTTTTGGGCGAATACACAAGATGGGAAGATCTGGTACGTTGTGAGAAATTGGTTGAGTATGTAAAAAAATGGAATCCAGACGCAATGAAGAATATCCAAGAGTATCACAAACTGCGTCCAATTCCTCAAAAGCATATTGACCGACTGAATCCTCGCGGTTCTGATGAGGAAGAGCAGAACCCTGGATATTTCTAATTCTACCTAAAAACTTATGTAATGTAAGGAGTTGGTTCATTATTGGGCTAACTCCTTATTAAATAGACTTTTATTTTTGAAGATAAAAAACTGATATTTAATACCATGAACTTGACTAAATTATTAAAAAGGGGAAACAATTCTTTTGTTGTTGCACTCCTTTGGGGGGGGTACTACAGATGTAGATACTTTTTCAAAATTTGTAGGCTTAACCGACTGAAAGGTTATTGTGGGCTGAATCAGGGAGAAAAAATTCTGAAAAAACTCGAATGAAGCTGCATATGTAGCAAAACGATTTAAAGAATGCTAAAAGATAAGTTACCTAATGTTACTATAGCGGGACTGGCAGTTGCTGGAAGTATCCGTTGGCTTGAGTCTTTCTTGAAAAATTCATTAGGAATATATTTTGCTGATGCTGAAGTAGAAGCTGATGGAAGTTTTCAACTAAATATAAGAGAGAAATATCAACCACAAAATGAATATGTTAAAGTATCCGTCCCGGCAATGAGTGCGGCGGTGATAATTATAGATAAAGAATGATTATGAAAAGGTTACTAATTATTTATCTAGCGTTATGCTTTTGGGGAGAATGCAGTTATGCTGTAGAGAAGCAGAAGGATATAGAGATTTTATATAATAGATTGTTGGAAGAATACCTATCGGATTCGATAGACGTTTCTCAAGCAGAAAAAGATTTGGCTGTTATGCAAACTGATGGTAGTTGGAAAGACATTGATTATAAGACAGTGACTTTCTATTTCGATGCAGACCGTCATCTCAAAAGATTAAGAAACATAGCATTGGCCTATAGTAAGCCTGGAAATAAGCTATTTCATAAGCCGGAATTGAGAAAAAAGATAGTATTGGGGTTAGACTATTTCCGGACAGTTAATCCCGATTCCGGAAATTGGTGGTATCGGGATATCGGGGCTCCTTCCCAATATATGGTTCCTCTTCTTTTGTTGAAGAAAGAACTGAAAAGAGAAGATTTGATGAGGCTTTCTGCTTACCTGGTTGATAAGACAGATAATGTAGCACATAGAGGTAAGAACAGGACATGGGTGTCTGCAGTCTTGATACATAAGGGCTGTATAGAAGATAATTATGAGTTAATAGCCAAAGGATTTTCTTCCATTGCTTCTACCATATATGTAGAGGAGAAAGATGATGAAGGAATGAAAAGAGATAATAGTATCCATCAGCACCGTCCTCAACTTTATTCGGGTGGATATGGAATGTCACTGATGTCTGACTTGGCAGAGTATATTACTTTAGCTAATAAGACATCTTTCATAAAATTTTTTACTCCTGATAAGATTAAGTTGGTATCAGATGTTTTTCTGAAAGGAACACAGATGTTCGGATACAGGGAGGCATATGATTTTGGGACGATTGGACGGGGAATATGTCGGCCGAATTGCTTGAGTAATATGTCCACGTACACATTAGATTTAATGAAAGAAGTTGATCCTATTCATGCAGAAGATTATGAAGCATGGAAAAAGCATATTAATGGTGCAGCCTTTCCGGTACCTGGAAATACACACTTCTGGAAATCGAACATTATGACTCATCATGGAGCTGATTATTACATGTCTGCCAAAGTCATATCCGTGCGCACAAATGGTACGGAAATGCTGAATGGGCAGAATTTGAAAGGTTATTATCTACCATTAGGAGCAACTAATATAATGACTACCGGTCATGAGTATGATGACGTCTTTGTAGCTTGGGATTGGACGCGGGTACCGGGAACAACGGCGGTTGCTAATCAGTCGACTGCCGAATTACGTTGGTATCTGTTCGGGTCGAATCAATTTGGCGGAGGCGTTAGCAACGCCCATAATGGAGTAATGGCTTATGAGCATGCCTATCAGGGTGTGGAAGCTCGGAAAGCTTACTTTTTTATGGGAGATGCTATGGTATGTATGGGAAGTGGTATTAAGGCAGCCCGTACGCAGGAAGTTCGTACTTCGGTAAATCAATGTCTGGCAAATGGTGAGGTTACATATGGCTTGTCAGGGCATACATACCGGCTAATGGATAACTTGTCCGACAAAAAGATAGACTGGGCTTACCATGATAATGTAGGGTATATTTTCCCGCAAAATGGGAGTGTAACATTGAGAAAAGCCAAGCAAACGGG
The DNA here is from genome assembly GCF_001940965.1 of Bacteroides sp. Phil13. Classification (NCBI taxonomy): domain Bacteria; kingdom Pseudomonadati; phylum Bacteroidota; class Bacteroidia; order Bacteroidales; family Bacteroidaceae; genus Bacteroides; species Bacteroides sp. Phil13. The sequence goes on from NZ_MSHA01000032.1 coordinate 38,521, forward strand.
TACCTGGCGGGAACTTGAAGTAACGGCAAGTGAGCAACCTGTTACAAAAGAGGTTTTTAGTTTATGGATTTCGCATGGCACTACTCCACAGAATGAGGATTATTGCTACATAATAATGCCTGATAAACCTCTTTCTTATTTTACAGATAAGAAGTTTGAGAATGAAATCAAAATTATAGCCAATACGGAGCAGACACAAGCGATTGCCAATGAGAATAAGAGACAGTATGCTGTCGTCTTTTATGAACCGGGTGAAATACGGTTCTCAGATGATCTGGTAGTGGCAGTCAATAAAAAAGTTTTGTTATACATTGAGAAGAAAGACGGGCAATATGAAATAGCTGTAGCTGATCCTTTGTATAAAGAGGAGTCTGTTCAATTAAGCCTGAATGGAGAACAGATGGATATAACATTCCCTTCCGGTGACTATTCCGGTAGTTCGGTGATAAAGCATATAGCTCAAAAGCATTAATAAGTACGCAAAGGCACTACTTACGTAGTGATTGCTAAGAAATAAAGAACTCGTCAAACAAGAGAATCATCTTTTTGTTTATTGGCTTCCCTATACTCCCTGGGAGTTTGATTATAGCGTTTGGCGAATTCTTTATAAAAATGCGACCGGTTGGTAGCCGCTATCCGGTACATGATTTCTTGTATATTTAATGTTGTTGTTAACAGCAATTTTGCAGCATATTTCATTTTTTGCTCTTTTATGAAATCTTTGGGAGATGATTGGTTCAGTTTTTTGAACTTTCGGTATAAATTTCTGCCACTGGTTTGCATCGCCTCGGCTAATTCGTCAGGGCCGAACTCTGCATTATCCATATTTTTATTGATTATTTCTATAGCGGTTTGCAGGTATTCTTTATCCTCATTTTGTAATAACTGTCCTCCACTATAGTCAAATGCACTTGCAGAAGAGTTATAGTATTGCTTTAACTCTTCTTGTTTTTTTATAAGTTGTTTGATAATGGTTCTAAGATATTGTGTATTGAAAGGTTTGGGAATGTAAGCATCCGCTCCGGATTCTATACCTTCTATTTTCTCATCGGTTGTATTCTTGGCCGAAAGAATTACCAATGGAATGTGTGCAGTATGCTTATTGTTTTTCAGTTGTTTAGTCAGGGTGATTCCATCGATTTTAGGCATCATGATATCTGTGATAATCAGATTCGGAGTTTCTTGTTTCAATAGTTCCAACCCTTCCTCTCCGTTTTCGGCAGTTAAGATTGCATATTCATTTGATAATATATCTTTCAACATCCACAACAATTCTTTATTATCATCAATAATCAGTATTGTGTTTTCCGGTTGGTTAGTTTCTTCTTCGTTATTGACTGTTTCGGGCAGTGTTACCTCTGTTTTATAATTGGACAGTTCAACTTTGGCAATTTCATGTGGTTGTATATTTCCCATTTTTTCTGTGGTTTCAAGCGCAGGCAAAGTCACAATAAATTGGGCATATTGATTTACTTCACTTTCTACGTTAATGGTTCCATGTAGCAATTCTACCATACTCTGGCAAATGGCAAGCCCTAATCCGTTTCTGGATGATAAGCCTTTTATACTATTTTCTTTGATGTTGTCGAGTATACTGTACCGGTTAAATATTAACGGAAGGTTTTCTTTACTGATACCTTTCCCCGTATTATACACTTTAATGCTTAGTTTATCTTCTTCTTTTTTTATGGATATACGGATAGTCCCATTTTCCGGTGTGTATTTGAAAGCATTGGAAATAAGATTATTGAGGATTTTAGTAAAGCCGTTGTGGTCACTTCTCCAAATGATATCCGGAGTGATGTCTGTTTCCAACTGAATTCGATTCTGTTCGGCCAATTCATCAAATGATTCAATGATTCCGTTGCCCAATTCGCTGATATTCAATTCTTGTATGTGGCATATCTGGTTACCGGTTTCCATACGGCGGAAATCGATGACTTCTTGTATCAGGCTGTTAAGCCGCTCGGTATTTGATTTTATAATCTGGGCATATTTTTTTATAAAGTCATCACTATGTTCATAATTGAGTATCCTTTCGCATGGTCCGTAGATAAGTGTGAGCGGAGTACAGAATTCATGTGTAATATTGGTGAAGAAACGTAACTTCCCTTCATACATTTCTTCTTTATATTTTTCTTTCAGCCTTCTGTCGATAGAAGCTTTCCTCCGTTCGTACTTCCAACGAATATATCGGAAAAGACCTAACCCTGCTCCTATAAGTAGTAGAACGTAGATTGTTTGAGCAGCAATGCTCCAGTACCAGGGGGGAAGGATGGTGATGTATATACTTTGAGTTAAGTTTTCATTACTACTGCTCCCATCATCATACTTCACTCGCAAGATGTAGTTACCGGGAGGAATATTGGTAAATTGCGCTTCATTGGAGCGCGTGTCCATCCATACATTGCTAAAATTTTCCAGTTTATAGGAGTACTTGCTATTTTCTCCATTGATGAAATCCATGGCAACAAAAGAAACAGCAAAGAAATTTTGATCGTGCTTCAATACAATTTCTCTTTTATTACCTTTGCTTTTTTCAAATTCGGATATGTTATAATCTTTATTGAATATCCTGAGCTTGGTAAAGAAAATATCCGGAATGAAATCTTTTCTCTTTTTTTCCCCATTTTCTATCCATACAATACCATCTACGCCTCCAAAGAAATATCGTTTTTTTGTACTGTCTTGAAAGTAAGCATTATCACTAAACTCTATTACCTTTAATCCTGTTTTATGATTAAGGTTTCGGAATGTATTCTTATGTGAATCAAATAGAATGATACCAGTATTACTGCTTAACCATAAGTTACCTTGAGGATCTTCTGCGATACCATGTATTGTATTATTAGGTAATCCTTCATTTTCATTGAAGTTTTTATAATCGTATTCACCATTGGGTAATAAGGTCAATCTGGTGAGGCCGTAACTGCTGCCTATCCATATAATTTTATTTTTGTCTTGATGTATACAGAGAATGTCATTCATTGGAGCTATTCCGTTTTTATCGAATGAGATAAGCTGATAGGCTTCGGTCTGCGTATTCAGGCGAATGACTCCATTTCCCCGCATTCCAATCCAGAGAATAGAATCATTCTCCGGATAAATGGAATATATTTGATTGTACTGCTGTCTGTTGGGGACTCTGAAATAAATGGTACGTATATCTTTGGCTTTAATCGTATTTCCATGTGCTTCAATACTGATTCGGAGCAATCTGCTTCCAGAACCTACCCATAGCAATGAGTCGCAGGTCTCACTCATGGAATGTACACGTGCAATTCTAGAGTTGGTATTGTTGATAAGCGAGTGTATTTTGTTGTCCCGATATGAATAATAGTTTAGTTCAGGACCGTCCGACCCAATCCATAATATAGGATGGCTCTTACTTTCAGTAAAAGCAAAGACTGCATTATTGGTTAATCCGTCTTTGACAGTGAAATGGGTTACATTAGCTGTCGAATATTCCTGGGCAACATCGTAATCTTTAATTCTGATGATGCCATTATCTTTAGTTCCCAACCACAGAGTGTTTTGTTGATCTGTATGAATAGCCCGGATGGGTCTTCTTTTATTTATGGGTAATTGATTTAATGACAGGTTGTTGAAAGCGTACTCATCTTTGGTCCATGCATATATGCCTTGCCCGTCTGTACCAATCCAGATAATGTCTTGTTGTTCATCTTTCCATAATGAGAATACCCCACAATTAATTTCTATTTTTTCTAATTCATATCCTTTAGCTGCATCGAGCCGAATAAGGCCGTTCGTTCTAAAACCAATGAGGAGATCATCGTTATCGAAAATAATAGAGCCGATTTCCCCGCTCTCATTAATAAGCTTATTCAGATTTTTAACAAAATGAATGCCTTGGGTTGTTATATAATAAATGTCTCCGATAGAATCGACTATGATGATTTTCTCGTTATGGTAGAATGCATACTCTATGGGCTGAGCATGTTTAAAATCACTATGCCTTTTAATGTTGGGTTGATCAGAGCCTGTGTCAGATACAGTATATCTCTCCAGAACTCCTTGGTGATTGATCCAAATAGTATCTTGTGCATCAATTAGCATACCCAATACTGTATTATGTTCTATTCCTTTATGTACAGGAAGGTCGATAAATTTATTTTCAACTTTAGAATAGAAAGACAAGACATCCGGTTTGCTAAGAACATACAAATTATCGTGGCTGTCTTTAGCCATATAAGAGTTTTCTCCGAATTCATTGTAATACGCCTCTATGGTATTGCTTTGTTGCGATAGCTTGTTAAGTCCCCACTTGGTACTGATCCACAGATAAATGCTGTCTGTTTCTATAATATTTCTGATAACATTGCTTGATAAACTGTTTTGGTTGTTGATATCGGGCTTATAAATATAGATATTCCGGCTGTCATACATATTAAGCCCGTCATATGTTCCGATCCATAAAAAACGTTCGTCGTCTTGAAACAGGCAAGTGACAGAACTGTTGGATAAACCGTCCCGATTACTGATCTGTCTCAGATTGTACGAACAAATGTTGCTTGTTAAACAAGAAAAAAAGAATAAAAGCAGCAATGTATGTTTTCTCATGGGGCTATTCATATTTATTTAAGTATTAGATGCAAACAAAGATATGTTTTTTTTCTGTGCTTCAATCTGAAAAATATGCTTTAAAATGGTATAATTATGTCTTAGGACGATAACCATACAAAAATGGCGAAGATGGGCACGTTCTTTGTCATGTCAGCGTATACTATTGGCACTTTTGTAGATATTACTATATTGATTATTGCCTATTTTTGTATCATTCACTAAAAAAGTAATCTATATTATGAAACGAATCTTATCAGTATTCTTTTTTATTTCATTATTTCATCTATCATTATTAGCCGGATCAATAGGGAAGCTTAATGTTCTTCGCTGTGAATATTTAGTTGCCCCGTTAGGAATAGATGTGCCTTCTCCGCGTTTGAGCTGGCAATTGCCAGTTGATGTTGATGTTCAGGAAGCCTATCAGGTTATTGTAGGCACAGATTCCGTTCGGGTTGCTCAGGGGATGGGTGATAGCTGGAACTCCGGTAAACAGACTATATCAAATGTTCTGGCTGTTTATGCCGGACAAAAACTTCAACCTTATACACGATATTACTGGAAGGTGTGTGTCTGGGATAGTAATAAGATGTATACAAGTGACGTAACTTACTTTGAAACCGGAGTAATGGATGAACACAACTGGAAGGGTAACTGGATATCAGATACCCATAATATACATCTGAAGCCCGCTGCATATTTTAGAAAAGAATGGGATGCAAAACGTACTATTCGGGAAGCCCGTGCATACATTGCTGTTGCCGGATTATATGAACTTTATATTAATGGCTCACGGGTTGGAGATCATCGTCTGGACCCTGCATATACTCGCTTTGATAGACGTACTTTATATTTGACACACGATGTAACGCAACTATTGAAGCAAGGAAATAATGCCATTGGTGTACTGTTGGGAAATGGCTGGTACAATCACCAGTCTACTGCTGTGTGGAACTTCGATCAGGCGCCTTGGCGTGGCAGGCCTAAATTCTGTATGGATATCCGTGTGGTATATGACGACGGAAAGGTAGAATTTATTTCTACTGGTCAAGACTGGAAAACCTCTTTGAGTCCGGTTATTTTCAATAGTATTTATACTGCTGAACACTATGATGCACGGTTGGAACAACCTGATTGGAACACTCCGGGATTTGATGATAAGAAATGGAAAAATGCAAGTTGCACTTCCGCTCCGTCACCTCTGATTGTGTCGCAGCAGATGCATCCTATCCGGGACGTGGAGATGCTCCGTCCGGCAAAGATGATTAAACTTTCCGATTCTATTTATTTATTTGACTTGGGCAGGAATATAGCAGGTGTCAGCCAATTGACAATCAAAGGAAAACCTGGTACGGAAGTTCGTTTGAAGCATTCTGAGAGAATCGGAGAAAATAATAGAGCAGATATGTCTAATATTGATTATCACTATCGCCCTACAGATGATTCAGATCCTTTTCAAACGGATATCTTTATTCTGAGTGGTATGGGAGAAGAAACATTTCGTGCCCGTTTTAATTATAAAGGTTTTCAGTATGTTGAAGTAACAAGTAGCGAGCCGGTTGAACTGACTGATAATAGCTTGAAAGCCTACTTCATGCACAGTGATGTTCCTGTTGCCGGCAGAATCTCATCATCTGATGAATTATTGAATAAGATATGGAAGGCGACGAATGCTGCATACCTGTCAAACTTGTTTGGCTATCCTACGGACTGCCCCCAACGGGAGAAGAATGGGTGGACGGGAGATGCCCATATTGCTATCGAGACCGGACTTTATAATTATGATGGCATCACGGTCTATGAAAAATGGATGGCCGACCACCAAGATGAACAAGCCCCTAACGGAGTGCTCCCTGCCATTATTCCTACTGCCGGATGGGGGTATCATTGGGGGAATGGTGTTGACTGGACAAGTACGGTGGCTATTATTCCCTGGAATATTTACCTGTTCTATGGAGACAAACATTTGCTTGAATCTATGTATGACAATATCAGAAGATATGTGGATTATCTGAATTATACATACCCTTCGGGCATCACGGACTGGGGATTAGGAGATTGGATTCCTATAAAGTCACATTCCTCCAAAGAGCTGACTTCATCCATCTATTATTATGTCGATACGGATATTCTGGCTAAAGCAGCCAGAATATTGAACAAACAACAAGATTATGAAAAGTATTCTGCTTTAGCGCAAAAAATAAAGAATAGCATCAATGCCCGCTTTCTGAATGAGGGAACAGGTATTTATTGTGGTGGAAGTCAGACAGAGTTAAGCGCACCACTCTATTGGGGAATAGTCCCTGAACATCTGAAAGAATTGGTGGCTCATAACTTAGCAGAGAAAGTGAGTAAAGACGGCAGTATGGATGTAGGCTTACTGGGTAGTAAAACTATTCTGAATGCTTTGAGTGCGAATGGATATGCAGATTTGGCTTATCAACTTGCTTCTAAAGAGACCTATCCGTCCTGGGGCTGGTGGATAAAGAATGGAGCAACTACTCTTTATGAGAATTGGCGTATTGATGGGAAAAAAGATATTTCATTAAACCACATCATGTTTGGAGAAATTAGTGCTTGGTATTATAAAGCATTGGGAGGACTTTACCCTGATTCTTCAATGCCCGGCTTCAAACATATTATGTTAAGACCCAATTTTGTAGCAGGTTTGGATGCTTTTGAGGCAAGTCATATTTCCCCTTATGGAGAAATAGTTTCATCATGGAAAAAGAACAGGGGTAAGGTGCAATATACGATTACTATTCCTTCAAACAGTTCTGCTACCTTATATCTAAAGAAGTCTTGTAGAATAAAATGTAAAGAGATAGAAGCTGCTACTTTATTTGCCATGCGCGAGAAAGGAAATGGCATCGAATTGCTAACCGGTACCTATCATTTTGAAATTAAAACTAAATAATTGAAGGAGGGCGTGTCCAAACTGAATGAAAGTTTTTATTTTCTCCTCACTTATTATCTACCTTCTCCTTGTTTTATATAGGGAGATGGTAGGGAGTAGATACGATTCTGATATAGTTTAAACACATCTGAAGCACCGGCTCACTACATAATGCATGTCCAATTTCGCCCAAAATGTATGTTTTCTCAATATGTCCGTTTTTGCCATATTAATGGCGATATTGGATGTACTTATGTACTATTAATCGTCTAACTTTGCCGATAGAAACAACATAATTAGTATGTTTTCAATATGCATTGATTGCACATTAAGGTAAAAAAGATTTTTTGTAAAGCGAGAGGGTGAAGACTGCATGTGCATGATTCATCCGCTCCTTTCGGAAAGTAGAAAAACATTTGTTTAACCTCTAATATATTTTTAAGTATGGAAAAACACTCTCCTTGATTTTCTTAGAGTAAGAAGAATTTATTCTTTATTATACTCTACTTTGGTAAGTTTCTTAATGAACTATTTCTAATATTAATAATACACAATTATGCGAAACAAACTCAATGTCCAAAAGAAAATGATTCTTAGGCATTACTGGCTGAAAGATATCATGCCATTTTCTAAGAAATCCATTTTAATGGCGACACTTTTGTCGCTTGGCTTAGTTACAACTGCTGACGTTTATGCTGCTAAAGACAATCAGACACACATCGGTGAAGTTGTGGCAAGTACTCAAGGTGTTATGCAAACTGCTAAAAAACTAACAGGAAAAGTAGTGGATGCAAAAGGTGAGTCTATCATTGGTGCAACAATTAAAGTGAAAGGAACCACGCAGGGCGCTATCTCTGATATTGACGGTAACTTTAATTTGCCTGTTGATGTTTCTAATCCCACAATAGAAATCTCATTTGTTGGTTATCAAACCAAAACAATGAAGGCTACGGCTGGAGCACCTCTGGTTATTACTTTAGAGGAAGACACCCAATTACTTGATGAGGTGGTGGTGGTTGGTTACGGTACCCAGAAGCGTATGACAATGAGCTCGGCTGTTGCCACCGTACAGGGGGATAAGATTAAGGCTCCTGTTGCTAATGTGTCCAATCAGTTGGGAGGACAGATACCGGGTATTATTACCCGTCAGACTTCCGGTGAGCCGGGAAAAGATGCAGCGACTGTGTTGTTGCGTGGTAATAAACCGCTAGTTCTGGTCGATGGTATCGAACGCCCGTGGGAAAAAGTAAACCAGGCTGATATTGAATCTATTTCTGTTCTGAAGGATGCTGCTGCGGTTGCTCCTTACGGTTTGAAAGGGGCCAATGGTGTAATCCTGATTAATACGAAACGAGGAAAAGAAGGTAAAGTAACCTTGACTTATGATGGTTCGGTTGGTTTCCAGACCCCGATGAATACTCCTGATTTCCTGAATGCTTATGATGCATTGACCTTATACAATGAAGCGTTGAGAATGGATGGACGTGACAAAGAAGTATATGGTGATGATCTGTTGCAGAAGTATAAGGATGGTACTGACGACCGTTACAAAAATACAGACTGGATGGATGAGTACATGAAGACTACCACTACTACTCGTCACAATGTCTCTCTGAGTGGTGGTAATAAGTTTATCAATGCGTTCGCCTCTTTCGGATATATGTATCAGGGCAGTATGATGGGTAAAGACACCGGATATGACAGATTTAATCTCCGTTCTAATGTTGATTTCCATCCGATAGACATTACTAAAGTGAGTGTTGATATCAATTTAGCCTACGATACTAAAAAGAGCCATTATTATGATGGCAAAAAGATGATGGAAGACTTGTATCGTTTGTGTGCTCCGACAGTCCCCAATATGGTTGGCGGAAAACCAGCCATGCAGGGTGGTGGTTCCAGTATGTATATGGGAGTGCATGATGGAGCTGATAAGACATACAATAATAACTTTCAGAATATAACAGTTTCTTTAGATCAGCAATTGCCATTTCTGAAAGGCTTGTCTGCAAAAGCTTTATTCAGTTACGACCGTCAGATTTATGATGCAAAAGAATGGCAATATCCTTTCACGGCTTATGCCTATAATGATGCTGGTGAAATTGAAGAACAACAAGGTGGTGAAGCGAAACCGTCTCTTAACATCACAAATAAGCAATGGACTTATTATACTATTCAGGCTCATTTGAATTATGAAAGAAGATTTGGTAAGCATGAGGTTGGTGTATTAGGTGTATTTGAAAGGAGATGGGGTAATACGGTAGAAACCAAAGCCGGTAGAAAGAACTATGATTTTATGATTCCGGAATTGAATATGGGTAGTCCGGTTGCGGAATTTATCAGCAACTCCGGTACCACCACCCGCTTTGGTCAACAGGGGTATGTTATGCGTCTGAACTATAACTATGCCCAGAAGTATATGCTTGAATTGGCAGGACGTTATGACCAGACTTACCAATATGCTCCTGACCGTAGAAGTGCATTTTTCCCTTCCGTATCTTTGGGTTGGAGACTTTCTGAGGAATCATTTATAAAAGATAATTTCTCATTTATCAATAACTTAAAGTTGAGAGCTTCTTATGGTAAATCTGGTAATCCTGTCGGTGATGCATTTTCTTATCTTTCACAATATAAAATTGAAAATGGTGCAGTGTTCGGCAAAAACCCTACCCAATTGCAGAGTTTGGTGGAGGGGGCTGAACCTAATATTTTCCTGACTTGGGAAACAGTCTGGAAAGCTAATATAGGTTTAGACATAAATTTTTGGAATGATTTGTTGATTGCTGAGTTTGATGTATACCGGGATAAGCGCACGGATAAAATTTTGAGTCCGAATGCGATTGTATCTTCTGAATATGGCATTGGCCTGGCTAAAGAAAATGCTGGTGAAGATGAAAGGTATGGTTTTGATGCAGCATTGAGTAGCCATTATACTTTCAATTGTGGATTAAAGATGTCTAATTCGGTTTCTTTCGGGTTTACTCGTGATAAGCAGATTGAGATTCGTGAAGCTCCCGGAACCAAGAATAATCCAAGAAAGCGTAAGACCGGGCAACCGAGTGGACGCACATGGGGATATAAAGCTGCCGGATTATTTAAGGATCAGGCAGATATTGATAACTGGGCTTATCAGAAGGGCGTATTGCCTGGTGATATCAAGTATGTGGATATCAATGGTGATGGTAAGATTGATAGTGAAGACCAGGTTATTATTGGTTTCAACGAGACTCCTGAAGTGATGTGGGGGTATAACCTTCGTTTGGAATATAAGAACTTCGATTTCAGTATGTTCATTCAGGGAGCTGGTGGTTCTGACTATTATTTGGGTAGCAATGGAGACCGTAATGTTCGTTATCCATTCAAGGATGCCATTCATCCACGCCGTGAACACTTGGATTCATGGACAGAAGCTAATCCGAATCCAAATGCAAAATATCCGCGTTTGTCTGCCTCTATCCGTAACCAGAACTATGAAACATCCTCTTACTGGATGGTAAATACTGCTTATGTGAAACTAAAATCATTGCAGATTGGCTATACTTTTAAACCGCAATTACTGAAGAAAGCCAAGATGCAGAGTTTACGTTTATATGCTGATTTCTATAATTTGTGGACCATTTATAGCAAAATGCCTGACGACTTTGACGTTGAAAACCAAGCTTTCAACTCATATCCACAACAGATTATCAGCTCTTTTGGTGTAAGTGTAACCTTTTAATGCAATATAATTATGAAAAAAATAATATATGGTATCCTTTGTTCCATACTTTTGTTGAATGCTTCGTGCACGGATTTTATGGACAATATAAAACCAACGAATTCTGTTACCGATGAAGGTATCTGGTTGACAGAGTCAAGTGCTATGCTGTTTATGAGTAAAGTTTACAGAGACTTGGATGGACCTTATTATAGCGTAAATGGCTTGAACGACCATGCTGTCGATATCCTGTTTACGGATGATTGTATCCAGATTGGTGAGAAGGCGTCTAATCAATGGAATTTGTTTGACTTCAATGCTTCTTCTGCTCCGATTGACAGATGGGGTAATCGTTATTCTTCTATTCGTAGAGCTAACATTGCTTTGAAGAACTTGCCGGACTCTCCGCTACCTGCTAATGTGAAAGAACGCTTGATGGGAGATTCGTACTTTCTGCGTGCGATGTTCTATCTGGAATTATTCCGTTATTATGGAGCGGCTATACTGATTGACAAACCGCTTGATCGCAATACGGATGATATTTTCCTGGCTCGTGCTACACCGGAGGCTACATTGCAGTTCATTATTTCTGATTTCCAGAATGCTGCCGATCGTTTACCGGTGACGGTGCCTGATGACGAGTTAGGGCGTGCGACTAAGGGAGCTGCGTTGGGCATGATGGCGGCCACTTATTTATATGCAGCCGGAATCATAGATTCCAAATATTATGCAGATGCGGCTAAAACTGCCCGTGTTTTAGTTAGTGGTGATCTGAAAGGTACTTATTCTTTGTACCAGAACGGGTTTGCTGAGATGTTTTATGAGGATAATGAACACAATAGTGAAGTTATTTTTGATATCCAGTTTGCATATCCGTATAGATGGTCGAGTGCACAGACTGTTTTGGCTCCGCCTGAGCCCGGCACACCGGCTGAATATGGATGGAGCAAAGACCACCCGACTGCAAGTCTGGCTGATGAATTTGAAATGGCTACCGGTGAACCTTTTGATTGGAATAATCCGGAACATGCCGCAGCTCCTTATGAGAATCGTGACAAGCGCTTCTATGCAACTCTCCATTACAATGGAAAACCTTGGAAAAACAAGATATTGTATACAGCCCAGAATACTCCGGGCAATCTGAATCTGAAGGAGAACCCCAACGGAATGTATAGTGCTGGTAAACCTTCATGCACAAAAACCGGGTATTACATTGGGAAATACATGAATCAGGATGTGCTATGCGGCTATGATAATCGTGGGCGTGGTGTAGGCGGCGGACATAACTTTATCGTTTTGCGTTATGCAGAAATATTGTTGACTTTGGCCGAGGCAGAGAACGAAGTGAATGGACCGACTGCTGAAGTATATGGTGCAATAAATGAAATACGTGCCCGTGCCGGACAACCTGTACTTCCTGCAGGCTTGGACAAAAGTGAAATGAGAAAACGTATTCGTCATGAACGTCGTATAGAACTGGCTCTTGAGGGTAAAAGATGGTTTGATATTCAGCGGTGGAAGATTGGTGAGGAAGTGTTGAATAAGGATGCGCAAGGTTGCCTTGTGACTTATATAAAACGAGCTGATGGAGAAATTGTGCCTACTTATGAAACGGTATTCGTATGTAAAAAGACGTTCATGGCTCCTCGCGATTATTTGCTGCCGATTCCACAGTCTGCACGTGACAAGAATCCTAATTTGGATCAGAATCCTTTGTGGTAAATGATGATTGTATAATTTAAAAGTAGCTATAAGATGAAAAAGATACTATTTTTTATGTTCGTTGCTTTGGCGCTGACTTTTGTGTCATGTGGAGATGATGACTATGCAGTAGACGAAGCTTATGAAAAAGCAGAGATTACAAATGTGACAGTATATAATAGGGCAGAGGGGGTTATGAGTGATAAGACTCAGATTGACTCTGAAGCTGGGACTGTCATGGTTACTCTGAAAAAAGACGCTGATATTACTGATCTGAAGATGATAGCAACCATTTCTGCGGGAGCAACCCTGACTCCGGGTATGGCTGTTGGTTTCCAAGATTATTCTACTCCCCGTACATATACGGTGACTTCACCGGGTAAAACGGTCGTGAAGCAATGGACAGTGACTGTAATACCTGCAGCTAATTAATTAATAACTATGATGAGGCTGTGTCAATATTATTTTGCCGCAGCCTCATTCATTTAAAGAATTGGAATAATGAATGATACTATAACATGGGGATTGTTTTGCTTCTGTTTATTCTTTATGGCTTGTACCAATAAAGAACAGAATAGTTCGGAACCTATAACAGACAAATACGCGATTCATACGGATGGGAAGACCTTAACTACTACTGGTCTTCAAAAAGCGATTGATGACTGTGCCAGACAAGGGGGAGGCGTTGTATCTTTACCCGCCGGAAAGTATCTGACCGGAACACTGGTGTTGAAGAAGAATGTTACTTTAAATCTGGAGAAAGGTGCTACGATTCTGGGTAGTAAGAATATTGCTGATTATCCTGATAAAGGAAGACGCAAAGCTCTGGTTTTTGCAGAAAGAGCAGACAATATTTCAATTACAGGTGAGGGAGAGATAGATGGTAATGGATCGGCTTTTAATAAAGGAAATGATGCTCCGAACCGTCCCACTCTGGTACTCCTGCTCGATTGTAATAAGGTTTATGTAAATGGAGTAAAATTATCAAACTCTGGGTTTTGGACATTCCGTTTTGTGCGTTGTGATGGGGTTGATATCAGTAAAGTGTATGTGGAAGGACATGCGAACTGGAATAATGATGGCTTTGATATTGAGAGCCGGAATGTTACTATCACAGATTGTGTAGTTGATACAGATGATGATGCCATCTGTTTCAAGAGTGAAGACCCGGATTATGTGGTCGAGAATGTTACAGTGAAGAATTGTGACCTGTCTTCTAACTGTAATTTTATTAAATTTGGTACTGCCAGTGCCGGAGGATTTCGCAATATCCGGGTTTCTGATTGCACTCTTCATAAATGTAGCAGATCTTTGCTTCGTTTTTGGGAAAAACGTGTTCCGGGAGTTTCTGATCCGATTACTGGTATAGCGGGTATGGCCCTTGAAGTGGTTGACGGTGGTTTTATGGAAGATGTTGTCATTTCTGATTTGACGATGGAAGATGTGCAGACACCCCTATTTATTCGCTTGGGTAGACGTAAAACTTCAGAGAAATCTTATCTGAAGGATGTATTGATAAAGAATATCACAGCAAGTTCTGCCAGTTATGTTGCAAGTTCCATTACAGGTGTTCCCGGACTTCGTGTTGACAATGTGGAGATTCGTGATATAGACTTTAAGTTGAAAGGTGGAGGAAAAGTTTCGGATACGATGGTAGAAGTACCGGAGGTTGAAAAAGCCTATCCTGAGAATCGAATGTTCGGCATGATGTTACCTGCTTATGGAGTTTATATACGACATGCTGACAATATTCGTTTTATAAATATGAAGCTCTCAACCATTGGTGATAAAGAAGAACGGCATGCGGTTGTTGCTGAAGATGTAAACGGACTTGAAATTACCGACTCTGCATTGCAATCTCCGGATAGTGAACTCTCTGTGATTCGCTTGAAAGATTGTAAGAATGTGAAAGTGCCCGAATAATTGTATGTATCCTTGTCAAAAATGTATGCTGTGTGTATTTTCCCTTTTTCTATCTATATCTGGCAAGAATGCGCACGTCTCGTTTAGAACTCATTGGCTATATTTGCTTGCAGAAAAAAATAAATAAAGAATAAGATGAATAAACTATTGATTTTTTTGCTTTTGTTCCTGTCTCTCTCATATTCCGCACAGGGCAGTGATAAAAACTATGCAAAGACAACCGATAGAATCTGGTTGGATTCGAAAGAAGTGCATCAGGGAGAATATACTTGGAAGATGATGAAAGTGGGAGACGTGAAAGCATCGGCTGAGGAAATTTCATCACTTGGGTATAATACGAGCAACTGGTTGCCGGCCATTGTTCCGGGAACGGTGCTTAATTCTCTTGTGTATAATAAGAAGTATCCTGAACCCTATTACGGGCTGAATAATAAAATAGAATCCAATAAGATACCGGATATCTCAAAAGTGGGTCGTGAGTTTTATACTTATTGGTTCCGCACGGAATTTGAAGTCCCTGCTTCTTTCGTAGGAAAAAATATATGGTTGCAGCCTGATGGTATCAATTATCGGGCAGAAGTATGGGTAAATGGTAATTTGCTGAGTACAATCAATGGAATGTTTGTCAATGATTACATTAATATAACCGACTTTGTGAAAGTAGGTAATAAGAATGTTCTTGCCGTCAGGGTTTATCCGGTAGATGTGCCGGGAACTACTATGCCAAAGCCTTGGGGTGCTGTAGGTGAATTCCATAATGGAGGCAATGGAAACATTGGCTTAAATACTACCATGCTTATGAGCGTTGGATGGGATTTTACCTTTATGGATGGTATTCGTGACCGTAATACTGGTATCTGGAAAAGTATATCTATGTATACTACAGGGACATTGGCATTGCGTCATCCGTTTGTGAAGTCGGAACTACAAAAGCCGGGGTATGATGTAGCTCATGAAACTATATCCGTTGAAGTGGTTAATCCGCTTAATTCGATGGATACGATCAGCGGAGTGATCAGAGGAGAGATCACGGGAGAGAATATTGTAGTGGAAAAACCTTTCCGTATATTGCGGGGTGAGGAGAAAATGGTGACTTTCACTCCGGAAGAGTTTCCTCAACTTACTATCCGTAATCCACGCTTGTGGTGGCCGGTCAACAAAGGTCCTCAGAACTTGTATGAACTGAAATTGACAGTAAACGTAAAAGGTGCAGTTTGTGATTCTGTCAAGACACGATTTGGCATCCGTGAGATTACCTCTGATACAAATACTCCCGATAAATCGCGTGTATTTTACGTGAACGGTAAACGTATTTTTATTCGTGGCACAAACTGGATTCCTGAGGGAATGTTGCGTACTTCGGATGAACGCACCTATGCTGAGTTGAGGTATACTCGTCAGGCAGGTATCAACTTAGTTCGTTTCTGGGGTGGTGGCATAGCCGAGTCTGATTATTTTTATCAACTTTGTGATGAACTGGGATTATTGATCTGGCAGGAGTTCTGGATGACGGGCGATACACGCCATCCGCAGGATAAGAGTGTATATCTGAATAATGTGGCATCTACCGTGAAACGTATCCGTAATCATCCGGCTCTGGCCTATTATGTAGCTTCGAATGAGAGTTCCGAAGTTAGTGGTACACCTGAACTACTGAAACAACTTGATGGTACACGTGGCTATCAGATGCAATCGGAATGTGCAGGTGTGCATGATGGAAGTCCATATAAACAGGTGAATCCCATGCAGCATTATGAAAACACTGCTTCTGTGAGAGGTAGCCGTGTAGATGGTTTTAACCCCGAATATGGTGCTCCGACACTTCCTACGGTAGAAATTCTCCGGGAGATGATGGACGAGAAAGATTTATGGCCTATTAATAAAGAGGTTTGGGATTATCTGGATGGGAATGGATTCCATCTGATGTCTACCATGTATACTGACTTGGTTAATAATTACGGGCAATCTTCTTCTATTGATGAGTTTGCACAAAAAGGCCAGTTTGTGGGTGCCATGAACTCAAAAAGCATTTGGGAAGTATGGAACTATAATAAACTTGATTATGGTGACCGTTTCTGTTCCGGTTTACTATTCTGGTATCATAATTGTCCGGTGCGTCAGGTCTGTGCCCGCATGTGGGATTGGTCGTTGGAACCAACGGCTTCACTCTATCATACAGCTAATGCGTTGGAACCTTTGCATGCACAATTTGATTATCTAAAGAATACGGTGTCGGTGGTGAATGATTTCTATCAGGAATTTAAAGGGTATACAGTAGTGGCTCAGGTTTATGATATCAATAGTAAAAAGGTATTCGAAGAGTCTGAAAAAGTTGACCTTCCTTCGGATGGTGTGGCAAATGATGTATTGGCCATTCGCTTTCCTGGAGATATCTCACAGGTACATTTCATTAAGTTGAGATTGAAAGATGAGAAAGGCAAGGAAGTCTCGTCCAATTTCTACTGGCGTTCCAATGATAAGTATGAAGGTAAGGAAACGCTGACTGGTCCTACTTCTTCAGGCTTTGAAACATTGTCTCAGTTGAAAAAGGCCAGATTGAATACTTCTTATAAGACAAGAAAGAGCGAAGGCAAGTATTTCGTAGATGTTACAGTGAAGAATGTGTCTGGTTCTATCGCCTTTTTCAATCAGTTGCAGTTCCTTAATCAGGATTTGAAACCTATTCGCCCCTCTTTTTATACGGATAATTTCTTTTCTTTGATGCCGGGTGAGAGTAAATCCGTAGTTATCGAAACGAATGCTGAAAAGATAACTGAAGAGCCGGTGATAGTAGTGAAAGGATGGAATGTAGATCGTAAACAAATAAACAAATGAATACGAAAGTAAAGACAAGAACATGGGTAGCTTTGTTGAATCTGCTGTTTTTGTTTACAGCAGTCAATGCACAGCCTGTCCGTCAGTACTTGCATGAAGGATGGAACTTCCGGCAGGCGAGGGGTACTAACTGGTATGAAGCCACTGTTCCGGGAACAGTTCATACAGACCTGATGAATAACAAACTGATAGATGACCCTTTCTACAGGCTCAATGAGCGTGGTGTACAGTGGGTGGATAAAGAAGACTGGATTTACCGGACGACATTTGAGGTAACCCCTGAGTTACTTGCAAAGAAGAATATTGTGCTACATTTTGAGGGACTGGATACTTATGCTGATGTGACATTGAACGGAAAGAAGATTCTTTCTGCTGATAATATGTTTTGCGAATGGCAGGCGGATGTCCGTTCTCTCTTAAAGGAGCATGGCAATGAATTGCAGGTTTATTTGCATTCTCCTATTAAGATAGCCATGCCGAAATGGGAAGCTGTTCCTTTCCAGTATCGCAGTTCGAATGACCAGTCCGAGAATGGAGGATTGCTTAATCGCAAGGTCGGAGTGTTTGTTCGTAAAGCGGGTTATCATTTTGGTTGGGACTGGGGACCTCGTTTGGTTACTTCAGGTATCTGGCGTTCTGTTAGTCTGGAAGCATGGGATGAGGCTCGTATTAATGATGTCTTTTATAACCAGCAGTCGGTGACAGCCCAGAGGGCCGTAGTGGATGTCACGGTGGAAGTCTTGGCGGATAAGGAGACAGAAGCAAAGGTAGCTGTAATTAATTATACGGACAATCGTACCGAGTGCCGGAAATTGATTCGTTTGAATAAAGGCTTGAATAAAATTCCGGTATCTTTTACCATGAAAAAGCCCCGGTTATGGTGGACAAACGGTTTGGGCGAACCTTTCTTGTATAATTTTGCAACGACGCTGGAACTGGATGGTAAGCAAATAGATATTACGGAGGAAAAACTGGGTATCCGTTCATTGAAAGTGATAACGGCTCCTGACAAATATGGTGAAAGTTTTTATTTTGAACTAAATGGAAAACCTTTGTTTGCCAAAGGAGCGAATTACATTCCTTGTGATAACTTTCTGACACGTGTTACTGATTCCATTTATGAAAAAACAATTCGGGATGCAGTCAGTGCAAACATGAATATGCTACGCGTGTGGGGTGGCGGAGTTTATGAGAAAGATATTTTTTATGACTTGTGTGATAAATACGGCATTTTAATTTGGCAGGACTTTATGTTTGCGTGTAGCGTATTTCCTGCCGAGGGTGAATTGCTGGAAAATATCCGCAGGGAAGCCATTGATAATGTACGACGCTTGCGCAATCACAGTTGTATAGCTCTTTGGTGTGGGAATAATGAATGTCTCGATGCCTGGTTCAACTGGAACTGGAAAAATACCTATGACAAACAGAATCCTGCTTATTCGGATATTATATGGAAACAATTCAAAGATCAGTATTTTGTGACGTTGCCGGCTGTGGTAGAAGAGTTTCATCCGGGTGCTTGTTATCGTAAGTCATCTCCTTATTCTGATGATAAGGGAACGCGCAATCATACGGTGGGGGATATGCACTATTGGGAAGTCTGGCAAGGATTGAAACCTCTTTCTGAGTTCAATCATGAGCGGAGCCGTTTCTTCAGCGAGTATGGTTTTCAGTCATTCCCGGAATTTGAGTCAATCAAACGGTATGCACCTTTGCCTGAAGATTGGGAGCTGACTTCGGAAGTCATGATGTCGCATCAGCGAGGGGGAACAGCAGCTAATAAGCGTATCAATGATTTCCTTTTGTCGGAATACCGTCAACCGAAAGATTTCCGTTCGTTTACCTATATGAGCCAGCTTTTACAGGCTGATGCTATGAAAATGGCTATGGAGGCGCATCGGAGGGATATGCCCTATTGCATGGGGTCATTGGTATGGCAGCATAACGATTGCTGGCCGGTGGCATCCTGGTCAAGCCGCGACTATTACGGACGTTGGAAGGCGCAGCATTATTTTACGGTAAAGTCTTTCGCCGACTTACTGGTATCGCCAATAGAAAAGGAAAACATATTGCAGATTTATATGGTATCAGATAGGCTAAAGAGCACTTCTGGTAAATTAACGGTCTGTGTGTTCAGATTGGATGGTAGCGGAGTAGTGAAAGAATTCAAGAAACAGATAACTGTTCCGGCTAATACAAGTACAGTTGTGTGGAAGGAAGCTGTGGACGAGTTATTGAATGGAGAGAAAAAAGAAGACGTCGTTGTACACGTTTTTTATAAGGATAAGACAGGAACAGAGTATACTAATAATTATTTTTTGGCGAAGCAAAAGGATATGCATTATGCAGTAGCCCGGATTAATAAAGACTTTGTACCGACTGAAGGAGGTTATGAGGTAACTCTGTCTTGTGATGTGTTTGCAAGAGGCGTTTTCCTGTCGCTCCAAGAGGATATCGACAATTTCATATCCGACAATTATATGGATATTTTGCCTGGCAAACCGGTTACGCTTAAAGTGACTACTGAACTACCTTCGTTGCAGTTTGCCGAAAAATTGCAGGTTGCTTCTTTCTCGGATGCAGTGGAACAATAGAATATGAATTTAAAATATAACCATGAAAAAAAGTACATTATTGTTTGTTACGATTCTAATTAGTTTTTTTCCCTCCGGCGACTTATTCGCCAAGGGTAAGGTAAAAGTTGATAAGGCGTTAGAGCAGGCTGCTCGTCAGTATCTCTATATGAGGAGCGAACTGCAAGGAAGCAACCAGTTTCCTAAAACGTATGACAAACACATGCAACGCTTGAAAACCAGTAATTCGGAATGGTGGTGCAGTGGCTTTTATCCCGGAACTCTGTTCTATCTGTACGAGGATACAGGAAACAAGGAGTTATATGCTGAAGGAGTACGTATGTTGAAGTTGCTGGAACCGGAACAATACAACGTGAATACACATGACGTCGGTTTTATGATGTATTGCAGTTATGGCAATGCAAACCGCGTTGCTCCGAAACCTGAGTATAAAGATATTATGGTGAACAGCGCCCGTTCGTTGATTTCCCGTTTCAGTCCGGTGGTAGGCTGTATTAAATCCCATAATCGCAAGCCGGATGACTATGTCGTTATCATTGATAATATGATGAATCTGGAATTGCTTTTCTGGGCTACTCAAGCCACAGGAGACAGTACATTCTATGATATTGCTGTGAAACATGCCGATACAACTTTGAAGAATCATTTCCGGGCAGACAATAGTCTTTATCATGGACTGAATTATAACCCGGCAACCGGTGAAATAAAGCATTACCAAGGTGGACAGGGCTTTTCCGAAAAGTCAGCTTGGGCTCGTGGACAAGCTTGGGGATTATATGGCTATACAATGATGTACCGTTTTACGAAAGACCGGAAATACCTTGAGCAAGCCATAAAGATAGCAGAATTTACGTTGAATCATCCTAATATGCCGAAAGACCTGATTCCTTACTGGGACTATAATGCTCCTGATATACCGAATGCCTTGCGTGATGCCTCTGCTGCAGCTATTAACTGTTCCGGACTGCTGGAATTGTCTCAGTATGTATCCGGAGAACAGGCTGAGAAGTATTATAAGGCAGCCGAAAAAATGCTCCAGACATTATCCTCACCGGCGTATACGGCAGAGGAAGGAACTAACGGAGGATTCATCCTGAAACATTCGGTAGGCAATATTCCTTCCGGTACGGAAGTAGATGTGCCTTTAACCTATGCTGATTATTACTATGTAGAGGCGTTGTGCCGATACAAATCCTTAAATGATAAACCCTAAAACAATGATATCATGATGAATAAATGTAATATAGTCTTGCTTGTAGTATCTTTGCTATTTTCATCTTCTCTTATAGCTGGAACAATTGATGTGACTAAACGTGGAGCTAAAGGAGACGGTGTAACGGATAATACAATTATTATACAGAAGGCCGTAGATGAATGTTCGAAGAAAGGAGGAGGAACCGTCTTGATACCATCCGGATCTTATTTGATACGCCCTATTGAACTGAAATCAAATGTGAACCTTCATCTGGATTTTGGCACTTTATTGTTGGGAAGTACACGTTTGTCGGATTATGATCATGCTTTTCCATTCAAGGACGGTACAATGAATCAGTCTTCCGGGCTTTTGTTTGCACGTGGACAGAAGAACATCTCGATTACTGGATTAGGAACAATTGACGGACAAGGCGGAGATAAAGCTTTTCAATTTGGCAATGATGCGGATGGCGGACCGAAGCGCCCTAAGATAATCTATTTTGTAGAGTGCTGCGATATCGTTGTGACCGATGTCACCCTCCGTAATTCTGCCTATTGGGTACAGCATTATGAAAAATGTGAAGATGTAACTATCCGTGGTTTGAAAGTATTCAGTCATTGTAATTATAATAATGACGGGCTTGATATAGATGCTAAGAATGCGACTATATCCGATTGCTACATTGATGTGGAAGATGATGCTATTTGTTTCAAGAGTGACCATCCGGAATTTTGCGAGAACATAACGGTTACGAATTGTGTAACAGCGAGCAATTGCAATGCAATCAAATTCGGTACAGCTTCTCATGGAGGATACCGGAATATCGCGGTTTCCAATTGCGTTGTTCGTCGAGCAGCAGAAGATAATATTCGTCATTGGAGTAAACAGCTTGAGCATATTTCTGCCGATGTTACCGTTATTTCGGGTGTTGCCATAGAAATGGTTGATGGAGGTATTATTGATGGCATCACCGTTTCCAATATTTCTATGCGCGATGTCCAGACTCCTATATTCATCCGTTTGGGAGACAGAAATCGCACTTACCGGAAAGAAGGTGGTGTACTGAAGAATATAAATATCAGCAACATTGTAGCAACTGCCGAAAGCTTAATAGCTTGTTCTATAACCGGTGTGGAAACGAGCTGTGTAGAGAATGTTTCGATTAATAATGTGCAAATCAGCTATCCGGGAGGAGGGACTCTGGATATGATTAATAAGTCCGTTCCGGAGATGATAAAGAGCTACCCTGAGAATAGAATGTTTGGTAATACATTGCCGGCGGCAGGCTTTTATGTGCGCCATGCCAGGAATATGAGGTTCAATAATGTACGTTTTGATGCGACTAAACCAGATGCACGTCCGTTGTTCTTTTTGGATGATGTTGTCGGAGCAGAACTGAATCAGTGCAAGGGAGCAGCTCCTGCTGATGCGAAATTTATTCGTACAGTGCATAGCTCAGGGATAGTAGCTGATGGTAAGTATCTGGATAAATAGGAGTATGTTTATGAAACGCTTGAAACTAATATTCTGTTTGCTTTGTCTGTGTTGCTCCCTGACAGAGGCTAAAGAGGTGCAAGTAGATGCACAGAAGGAAGTGGACGAAATGACCGGACGACTGGTCGCTTCCTATTTGGAAGCGAAAGTAGATGAGGACGTCATAGCGGGTTATGCGACTGCATTACGTTCGGATGGAAGTTTCCCGGACCTGGATTATATAACTGTGCACGAAGGTTCTTTTTATCCGGCCGGCTCCCATTTGAAACGATTGAAATCAATGGCTATTGCATACCGTAAACCTGGAAATAAGTATTATAATTCAGGAAAACTGCTGAAACAGATTGTTGCTGGTATCGACTATTGGTATAAAGTACGTCCTAAATCCGGAAACTGGTGGTTCGGTGATATCGGTGCTCCCCAGGACTACATGGTTCCGTTAATTCTGCTGAAAGGCAAAATTAGTGAAAAGAAACTGTTGCATTACTCTTCTTATCTGAGGGATTTGACAGGGAACAAAGGGCATAAAGGCAAAAATCGTACATGGGTATCTGCCGTTACTATTCATAAGGGATGTATTGAAGATAATATTGAGCTGATACGAACCGGAATCAAGTCCATAGCCTCTACTATTAAAATTGTTCCGGAACAAGGTGACGAAGGTATTAAGGTGGATGGCAGTTTTCATCAGCATCGTCCGCAATTATATTCCGGCGGGTATGGTTTATCGTATGTAGATGATATTGCCTATTACTTGCAGTTGGTGAAAGGAACTGCTTTTGAGCCTTATTTTACACAAGAGAAAAAAGATATATTTATCAATCTTCTGATGGGGGGGCATCGGTTGTTGGGCTATCGGGAAACGTTCGATTTTGGTGCCATCGGCCGTAATATATCACGTCCCGAGGGACTGAGTAATATTTCCCCTGTCACGCTGGAATACATGGAGCAGAATGATCCTGGTCGTGCTGCTGATTATTCGGCCTGGAAGGAACATCTTTCCGGTGGTCCCTTTCCTGTTCTCGGTAATAAGTATTTTTGGAAATCGGACATGATGGTTCAGCATGGTGCCGGCTATTATCTTTCTGCCAAGGTGATTTCTACCCGGACCAATGGAACTGAAATGCTTAATAATGAGAACCTCAAAGGTTATAACCTGCCACTTGGTGCTACGAATATCCTTACTTCCGGGAAAGAATATGAAGGTATCTTCCCTGTATGGAATTGGAATAAAATACCGGGCACTACGGCTGTTCAACATCCGGATTCTGCTCGTCTTGAAGGATATCTGTTCGGAAGAAACCGGTTTGGAGGTGGGGTAAGTAACGGCAAGAATGGAGTCATTGCTTATGAGCATTGCTATAAGGGCGTAAAGGCAAAAAAGGCTTACTTTTTTATGGATGATGTACTTTTGTGTTTAGGGACAGATATTGCGTCAGATGCTCCCGAAGAAGTGGTTACAACTGTTAATCAGTGTCTCTTTAAACGCGAAATGGTAGTTGGCAAAGAGGGAGTAACTACATCTGTTTACAAAGAAAATGCATCTGCCAAAAATCCGGCTTGGGTATATCATGATAAAGTAGGTTATTTATTTCCTTCAGGGGGGGATGTAACTGTCAGTAGTCCGAAACAAACCGGGGCTTGGAAGGATATTAATATCAGTGGGAGTGGGAAAAAGATTTCTGCTGATATATTTAATCTCTGGATCAGTCATGGAACAAAGGCTAAGGAGGGGAAATATGCGTATATGGTCGTTCCTGACAGAACTTTAGAGGAGTTCCGGACATTTGCGGCTGCACAGAATTATAAGATTATTCAAAATAGTTCTGTGGTACAGGCTGTTAAGTTGAACCATCAA
The DNA here is from genome assembly GCF_001940965.1 of Bacteroides sp. Phil13. NCBI lineage: Bacteria > Pseudomonadati > Bacteroidota > Bacteroidia > Bacteroidales > Bacteroidaceae > Bacteroides > Bacteroides sp. Phil13. The sequence continues at coordinate 63,295 of NZ_MSHA01000032.1, forward strand.
TACGCCGTTGTTTTTTATCATCCGGGAACAATTGATTTGGGAGAGGGGCTTACATTGGCTGCTGATAAACAAGTGATTGTCTATCTTGAACAGAAGGGAATAGGGTACGATATCTGGGTTGCTGATCCGCTTTATAGTCAGAAGAAGGTTTGTCTCTCTCTTAATGGCAGAGAAGTGCAGATTGCTTTTCCGGAGGGTGAACTGACTGGTAGTACGGCTTTTACGAATATTGCCACTCTCCAACCTTTTGATTTGCAATGTGAATATCTTAGTAATCCTTTAGGCATTGATATACAGCAACCTCGTTTGAGTTGGAAAATGGGAGCCACTATTCCGGCACGAGGACGGAAGCAGACTGCTTATCAGATTCTTGTAGCAAGCTCCCGGGATTTGCTTGATGCAGACCGTGGGGACCTTTGGGATAGCGGCTGTGTTAATTCTGCTGAGTCGGTGAATATTGTTTATGGAGGAGTACCTTTGCCTGCAGGACAAAGATGTTTCTGGAAAGTCCGTTTCTCCGACGAACATAATCACTGGTCAGCGTGGAGCACTCCTGCAAACTGGCGTATGGGGCTATTTGCTGCTGATTGGGTAGCACAATGGATAGGCAGTGCAGAAATGGAATCTCAGAGTGTGGGAGGTAAGAAAGTTAATAATGTAATGGCAGATCCCTGGTTCCGTAAAACATTTAATATGTCGGATATTCCACAGGATGCTGTTATTTATGTAGCTTCCATCGGTTATCATGAACTGTATGTCAATGGTCGGAAAGTAGGGGACGCTGTCCTTTCACCTTCAGTCACGGATCATAAATCACGTGCCCGCTACATGACATATGATATTAAGAACTATCTGAAAAAAGGTACTAATGTTATTGCTTTGTGGCTGGGTACTTCCTGGGCTGTTTTTCCGGCTTATCAGCAGAAGGACAGGCCGGCTATTCCGATGGCACTGGCTCAAGCTGAGATCGTATTATTTTCCGGGAAGAAGTTACGAATTGTTTCGGATAATACCTGGAAGACCCATGCAAGTCCCAATACCTTGTTAGGTTACTGGGAAGCGCATCACTTTGAAGGAGAATGTTATGATGCTGCTTTGGAAAAAGATGGGTGGAATACTCCGGATTTTGATGATTCCGGTTGGGCTATGGCAAAGGTCTATTCTACCGACGTTGTAGTATCCTCAGACCGTACGGAACCTAATCGTTTGATTCAAGAGATAACTCCTCTCTCTATTCAGGAAATTACTCCTGGTGTTTATAGAGTTGATATGGGCGTCAATTATGCCGGTTGGTTTGAAATGCAGCTTAAAGGCCAGCCTGGCGATTCAATCGTATTCCAATTCTCCGAGAGGGAAAAGGATGTTTGCAGTTATGGCATACACAGTATTTATAAAGTGGGGCCTAAACGGAAAGGAACTTTCTGCAATCGTTTTAATTATATGACAGGTCGTTGGGTACAAATCAGTGGTTTGCGCTATAAGCCAACAACAGACCAGATACGTGGTTGGATGATTCGTCCCGATTATCGCAGAAGCGGTGGATTTGAATGCGATATTCCCTTACTGAATAATATCTATCGTACCACTTTATGGACTTTGGAAAACCTTAGTTTAGGCAATTATGTGGTAGATTGTCCGCATCGTGAACGCTGTGGCTATGGTGGAGATGCTTTGGCTACCACGCGTACGGCTTTGGGGAATTATCAATTGGGAGCTTTCTATAATAAATGGATGGAAGATTGGCGGGATGTTCAAGAGGCAGATGGTAATGTTCCTTATACAGCTCCTACTCGTATTGGTGGTGGAGGTCCGTCTTGGAGCGGATTCTGTATCACATTGCCGTGGGAGTTTTATCGGCAATATGGAGATATACGCATCCTTTCGGAAAGTTTTCCGACAATCCAGCGCTGGCTTGATTTTTTAGAAACGAAGTCTCAGCATAATATGTTGGTACGCTGGGGAGGCAAGTGGAGTTTCTTGGGAGACTGGCTTTGGCCGGATGCATGGTCGGAACGATCAGCCATGGAAAAACAAGGAAAAGCACTTGGAGATACACGTGAGACGCTTTTTTTCAATAATTGCCATTGGATTTATAGTTTGGAGACAGCAGCAAGGATAGCCGATATTTTAGGCCATAAAACTGTGGCGGCTACTTATAGGAAGCGAGCCTCAGAAATCCGTAAAGCAGTACATACGACTTTCTTTGATTCCCGGAATAATAGTTATGTGAATGGTTATCCTTCGTATTTGGCCATTGCATTAATGGTTGATCTGCCTCCTGAAAATCTGAGGACCAAAGTCTGGAAACGTCTTGAACAGGAAATTCTTGTAAATCGTAAAGGGCATTTCTGGGGAGGGATAACTGCCGGTTCATTCCTGTTGCATACTTTACTGGATAATCATCGTGATGATTTGATTTTTGAGATGGCTATGAAAGAAGATTTTCCAGGTTGGGGGAATATGTTGGAAAAAGGTAATGGTACATTCTTTGAAGACTGGGAATGCCGTGGCTCGGCTTTGCATAGTTCTTATTTATACATAGGAAGCTGGTTTATTGAGGCCTTGGGAGGTATTCGACGTACGGAATCGGGATATAAACAATTTATCATTGAACCTTGGATTACGGAGAAAGGGTCTCAGCAGGTTCGTTCACATTATAATTCGATGTATGGGAATATAGAGTCCAACTGGGCGGTGAATTCTGGTGTCCTGAATCTTGAAGTTACTGTGCCTGCTAATACTACGGCTATTTTGAAGCTGTCCGATATAGATTTGGAAACCCTAAAAGAAGGAGATTCTATATGGAAAGAAGCGAAAGGAGTTAGCTTGTACACGCAGAAGGGAAAGGCTATCTCGCTTGCGTTGCAGTCCGGAACCTATCGTTTTTCAGTTACCATGAACTCAGGGGTTCAATAAAAAGTTGGATCAAGTTACTCTCACTTTCGCAGTCACCCATATCAGGACGATGCATTTGTTTGTTTTATATCAGGGATTATTCTCTTGAGAGCCAGGGATATATTCCTTCTCCCTTAGGAGTAGTCGGGTGTTGACCTTGGTTAACAAGCCTATCAACCTTGGTTGACGAGCCGATTAACCTTGGTTGATAGGCTTGTTAGCCAAGGTTAATACTCGGTAGTGTTTACTGTGGGGATGCAAAACCAACTGGGCAAAAAGAAATAATCAACGGCTTAGTGCTGATTCTCTGCATGAGTAGAATGTCAATACCTGCTCTTTTTTGCATATCAAATGATACATGATATGAAAACTCCTCTCGGTTCAATTATGGCTTGTACAAGTCTTCTTCATAGTGGCAAGACGGATATATATATACCATTAAGGACAAATGGTTTATGATGATGTTGTGATGATAGTTCATTACATAGCGTTTCCTTATTTGGCTATTCCGTCGACAAAACTTCCCCTTTCGTAGATTTTATTTTCAGCTCTTCTTTCTCTCCCTTACATTTGCATCGTAATAAAAAAATGACGCAAAATGAAAAGTACCGGAAGATTATGGTTATTAGCTGTATGTCTGTTGTGTGGACTGGTCTGTACGCAAGCGCAGGAACAGGAAAAGAAGCAATTGCCTCGTGAAGTTCCCTCACCGAAAAAGGTCGCCCGTAAAATGACGGACCGGATGAAAGAAGAACTGCAATTGACAGACAAGCAATATGACAAGCTGTACAAGCTGAATCTGAAGGAACAACAAGAACATTTTGCAACCATGACTGAAAGAGGAAGCGGCCAGCGTCCTTCAATGGGAGGAGGTCCTGGAATGGGCGGCGGTCGCCCGCCAATGGATGGTGGAATGGGCCCCGGTATGGGAGGCGGTCGTCCGCCAATGGGAGCTCCAGGTGAACGTCCTGTAATGGAAAAGGACAATGTGGAGAAGATGCAGAAAGCTGTTGCCAAGAAGGAAAAGAAAATCAAGAAAATCCTGACGGCGGAACAATATGCAAAGTGGCAGGAAATGTGCCAACCACAAGAACCACCCCAACCACAGGATCATCCCCACAAGCCAAATTTGTAGAGACTCTCTCTAAATAGCGTTTTTTCATGTATTATTGACTGTGCCGTTCCACCCCCGTGAGGGGAGGGGACGGTTTTCTTTTTATGGGAATCTTTATCAGATATATTTTTTCTATATCTTTGCATCACTGATAATCTAATATGGAAAACATAACAATGAAATTGTCAACGATCAAAGTGATAAGACTTTTGCTGTTTATTGTCTTATTGCTTAACTCCCCGCTTCATGCACAAGATCACTATGCGTTTACTCCCATCGATTGCAGTGACGGACTTTCGGGCAACAGAGTACGCAATATCATTCAGTTGCGGGATGGGCGCATTGCAATCAATGCCAATGAGATCGTCAGCATCTACGATGGAACTTCTTTTCAGTATTTCCATTATAATAAAAGTAACATAATCCCTCTTAATGACTATGTCGGGCACCATCGCATTTATGTGAATGAGGATTATATTTATATCAAAGACTGGTATAAACTGATGGTCATCAACATTAATGAAGAACGCTTTGAACAGCATTTGGACAGTCTGTTTAAGTCTTATGGTGTAAAGGGGGCGTTGGTGAACTTCTTTGTGGATGAGGCAGGTAATTATTGGATGCTGACGGATGATGATGTACTGCTGTACAGGGATTATGCCAGTGGGAAGACTGTTGAGTTTTTGAAGAATGTTTCAATGAACGGAGATGAACGTGACAGGCTTTTGGATATAGCGGTAGTAAATCAACAAGTCTTTTTGTTCTACAATTCAAGTCTCATGGTCTGTTATGATCTGGAAACATCCAGAGAATTGTATCGGGAATATGCACTGGATGAAAAGCAGGACAGGTCTGCTACTCTGTTGGTTGTCCCCCGGGGAAAGTACTTGTACTATTTGATGAATGGACGAAAGACTGAAGCTTTACGTTTTGATATTGAACTGCGTAAGTGGGAAGTAATATTAGAAACTGAATATAGGCTGAATGTGCTTTCTGTAGGCAAAGAGCACGATATATGGATAACTAGTCAGGCTGGCCTGTGGGTGTGTGACGAAAAACTGCAAAACAAACAATTTATCCCTACGCTGGAATTTGTAGATGGTAAAGAGATAAAAACGGAAGTCAGTACAGTCTTTAATGATAACCAGGGAGGAACTTGGATCGGGACTTTGGACAGAGGAATATGCTATTACCATCCTAATCGTTTCAAATTTAAAAATGTAGGTAAAGTGTTTTTCCCTAATATTGATCAGAATGGGGAAGTTAGTGTGTCGTGTTTTGTAGAAGATGCTCATGGTGGAATCCTGGTAGGTACCCGCCAGGGACTTTTACGGTACTCTTTATCTGAGAGCAAATTATCTTTTGAGGCAGGATTGCCCCGCAATTTACGGTGTAACGGGTTAACTAAAGATAGCCGGCAGCGGATATGGCTTTCATCGGTTGAGGCACTGTTCTGTATTCAGAATGGAAAGAGCAGAAGTTATCCTGTACGTGATGTAGCAAAGGTATTTGAAGCACCGGATAAGAACCTGTACATCTGTTCATATATAGATGGCCTGTGTCTTTTGAATCCTGATACTGGAGAACTTAAGAAGATAGAGGAAAGTGAAGGGCGACAAATCAACTCCGTTTCGCAGATCAGGAATTATAAAGAGGGCATGCTGATAGGAATCTGCAATTTAGGATTGTTTACCTATGATTATAAAAAGCAGGTTCTGACGGCACCGGTGTTTAAAGATAAAAAGGCCTGGCAAGATTTCTACGATCTTCATCATTATTCCGATCTGTATGTAGATAGCCGTAATTTGATTTGGCTTGCCACACAGGATGGCCTGATAGTCTGGAATCCGAAGAATGAAGAGATCAGGATGTTTTATATGGAAAACGGTTTGGTAAACAATAGTATACAGGCAATATCCGAAGATCGTCACCACGTGATGTGGATTACTACTTCTTATGGAATATCTTGTGTGAATGTAGTTCAGGAAGGAGGAAGAACAGAATACTCTTTTTCCAACTTTAATCATAGTGATGGAGTGATAGAACGGGAATTCTTGGAAAGATCCGTATATGTAACGAAGGATGATGTAATTCTGATGGGAGGAATTGATGGTTTCAACGAATTCCGAATTAATAAACTGCCTCCGGTGAAACAAGATATGAAACCTCTCTTCGTGAACTTTCATCTTTTCGGGAAAAAGGTGGAGATGGATAAGGCTTATGATGGCAATGTACTATTGAGCGAGCCTGTAAGCGCAACTCAAAAGATTATCTTGAATTATGACCAGAACTTTGTATCATTTGATTTCTCTGCACTGAACTATATCAATAGATCACAGACTCACTATCGCTACCGGCTGACGGGGTTGGATAAGGAGTGGCACGAAATAGTTTCTCCTACAGGGACAGGAACTGCCTCTTATGCCAATCTTCCTTCGGGTACGTATGATCTGGAAGTATATGCGGCAAACAACAGTAAGCAGTGGGGAAGTAACTGTGCAACTATACAAATCATTGTAAAGGACCCGTATTGGAAAACTCCTTTGGCTTATTTCATTTATTGCCTGTTGATTGCCCTTTCCATATATTGGGCTCTTTACAGTTATTTGCGAATGAATAAGAGGAAGTTGCAAAAAGCTCAGGAAGAAGAACTGAATCAAATGAAATTTCGCTTCTTTACCAATATAAGCCATGAATTCCGCACACCGCTGACTCTGATCATAACCCCATTGGAATCTCTTATTAAGGAAGTCGGCGACATAGCCCTGAAAAAGAGATTACAATCCATTTACCGTAATTCCAAAGAACTGTTGGACCTCGTCAATCAATTGTTGGACTTCAGGCGTTTGGAGGTTCATGGAGAGAAGCTGTTTCTTGTTAAGGGGAATATAGCGGAGTTTGTGTCTTCGATAAAATCCTCTTTTGATTATCTGGCTCAGGAAAAGGAGATTTCTTTTGAGATAGATGATAAGATTGCAGAAGATTTATATATAAGTTTCGACCGTGAGAAGATACAAAAGGTACTGAATAATCTATTGTCTAATGCATTCAAGTTCACACCTGCAGGAGGTATGGTGACGATAACTCTCGATACTTGTAAGGAACCGGACGGGGTACAGTACTTCCGTCTTTCCGTGAAAGATACCGGAGCAGGGATTCCTCGAAAGAACCTTTCCCATATTTTTGAGCGTTTCTATCAAGTGAAAGAGGAAGAAGATAAAATAGGTAGTGGAATCGGTCTTCATCTGGTGAAAGAGTATGTAGAGTTGCATTCCGGAAAGATAGAAGTGGAGAGTGAAGTAAATAAAGGCAGTTTGTTTACTGTATATCTACCTGTGCGTACTGATATAGAAGTGGATACGGAGTTACCGAAAGAGGAAAATACTTTCATCGGGGATGAATTGAATCCTGATGTGGAAAGTGATCAGGACCTGCAAACGGATAAAGAGTACACTATACTTCTGGTTGAAGATAATAAAGAATTCCGGCATTACATGTTTGAACTGCTTTCCAAGAAATACAATGTATTGGAAGCCGGTGATGGGGAAGAAGGAGAACGGATTGCTACTACAAAGTTTCCCGATTTGATAATCAGTGATATCATGATGCCGAAGGTGGATGGTCTGGAGTTATGTAAACGCATCAAGTCCAATATACAGGTGTCGCATATCCCTGTCATATTACTGACTGCCCGTTCTACGGACGAAAGTAAATTGTTCGGGTACGAATCCGGTGCGGATGAATATATATCCAAACCGTTTAATCTGGATATTCTGTTATTGAGAATACAGAAACTGATAAACGAAGAGAAAGCCCGTCAGAGATCTTTTTCACAGGGAATAAATATTAATCCGGGAGAGGTTACCATCACTTCTATTGATGAACAGTTTATAGAGAAGGTTTGCGCATTGATTCAAAAGAATATAGATAATCCCGAATATTCAGTAGAGAAGCTGAGTGCTGATGTTGGGATGGAGCGTACGGTACTATATCGTAAATTGAATGCTATTGCCGGCCAGACTCCTTCTGATTTTATCCGTTCCATTCGTTTGAAGCATGCTGCTCAATTGCTGAATAAAGGATATCAGGTAGGTGAAGTGGCCGATATGGTTGGTTTCAATACTCCTAAATATTTCACAAAGTACTTCAAACAGGCGTTTGGTGTAACGCCTTCGCAGTATAAGACTAATATAACTGGGGAGAGTTGATTCATAACTTTCGGGTTATGAGCAAAATGTGATAAGGTGATAGGGTGATAAAGTGATAGCGAGATAACGCTCTGTGATATATAGTGCAGCCACTTTATCACCCTATCACCTTACCGCCTTATCACTCTTTTATTCCTTTCTTTTCCGATTAGTGTAATTAGTCGTATCTTATTGAATGTCGGTTTTTGCCAGTTAACTGGCAAGATTCAGGTAAACCCCTTGCCTACTGTGTATTTTTCCTTTGAAAACAACGAAATGTACCCTAAAAAGCAACAAGCTGACCCCTACTCAGAGTCGTCTTCCCGGTACTTTTGCAATTGAAATAACCGAGTATTAACCCATAAATCAATTGCCATGGAAAATGCACCTTAAAAGTCGTATCATGTTTTTTACCTTTATTTCTAACTTTAATTAATTAACCGTTTTATGAATTATTTAATGCATGAAAAATCATAATCTGTTTTTAACACCAGATTACCGGTATCGTTTACCGGAATCTAATTTTAAGAAACTAATACTTTCACTGATTATCCTTCTGAGTTTTGTCCATGTGGCAGCACAGAATAATATAAATATCAGTGGGACTGTTGTGGATGATCAGGGGGAAGCTGTGATAGGAGCCAGTGTAGTTGCTCAGAAAAGTAAGAATGGTACAATAACCGATGTGGAAGGTAATTTTAAACTGTCGGTTCGTTCTAATGATGTCCTGACTATCTCTTTTATAGGATATATCACCCAAACAGTTCCGGTGTCCGGCAAAAACAATATTGTTGTGACACTGAAAGAAAATAGTATGTTGCTGGATGAAGTAGTAGTCACTGGTTTTGGACTTGCCCAGAAGAAGGCTTCTGTTACGGGTGCAATTTCTTCTGTGGGTGCACAGGAATTGGCGCATGCAAAGTCGGTAACGGCTACAGGTGCACTGGTAGGTAAGCTCCCCGGTGTAAATTTCCGTCAGGATAACGGACGTCCGGGTGCCGCTCCCAATATCCAGATCAGAAACATGGGAACGCCCTTAATCATTATTGACGGTGTGCAGAAAGATTCCGGTAACCTGAATAACCTGGATTTTAATGATATCGAATCTGTTTCTGTATTGAAAGATGCTTCGGCGGCTATTTATGGTATGCAGGCTGCTAATGGTGTAGTGGTAATAACTACCAAAAGAGGACAGAAAAACCAAAAGTTGAAGGTCAATGTGAATGGGTATTATGGATGGCAGTTACCTTCCAACTATCCGAAACCCGCTTCGGCAGAAGATTATCTGGCGGCTATCATACAGACCGAAACTATAAATGGAACTCCGAGAACCGTTACGAAAGAAGAATACCAAAAATGGGTAGATAGGGTTGATGAAGATCATACTTCTTTCGACTGGTATAAGTACATTTGGGTGAGTGCGCCACAATCTTATGTGAATGCAAATGTATCCGGTGGCACGGAGAAAGTCAGATATTACCTGAGTTTGGGACATATTGATCAGGAAGGAAATATCAGAGGCTTTAACGGTTTCAACAGAACCAATATGCAGTCTAATATTGACGTTGATATTACGAACAGGTTCAAAATCGGTGTAGCAATTAACGGACGCATAGAGACTACCGATAATCCGGGATTGCCGGGTGACGACTATAATCTGCCTATCTATGGGGCTTATAACAACCTGCCGACTAAAAAGCCTTATGCCAATAATAATCCTAAGTATCCGGCTATTTCGGCACCTTGGGCTCAAGACAGTTTCGGCTGGATGAATTACGAACATGCGGGGAGATATAAAGACCAGTGGAAGGTCATTCAGATTAACGGTACTGCCGAATATGAAATACTGAAAGGCCTGAAAGCAAGAGGACTGTTCAGCTATTGGTTGGCAAACAGAAGGCAGTCGAACCGGGAATACTCCTATAAATTCTATGAGTATGACAAGGAGAATGATGTCTACAATGTTGTGGAAACAGGTACGGCACGTTATACGGAAAGAAGTATGGAGATGAAAGAAGAACTGACTTCCAATATTCAACTGTCGTATGAAAATACGTTTGCACTTCATCATGTGAATGCGGTTGTGGGCTTTGAGGCAAAGAAAGGCACTTATCCAAGAATGTATGCATTGGGAAATCCTCCGGCAAACGGAATTCCTTATATTGATAAAACCAGTCTGTCTACTTTTACCGATGGTATTGGTAACCCGCAGACACGTATGGGATATATAGGTCGCCTGAACTACGACTACGCAAATAAGTACATCATCGAATTATCCGGTAGATATGATGGCTCTTACCGGTATAAACGGGGGAAACGTTGGGGATTCTTCCCATCGGCTTCTATCGGTTACCGGGTTACGGAAGAGAAGTTCTGGCAGGATGTCGATTTCCTGAAAGACAATATCACCAATCTGAAAATCCGTGCTTCTTATGGTGTGTTAGGTGAAGAATTGGGTACGGCTTTAAGCCATATTGTTGGCTATAATTATAATGACGGTGGTGCTGTGATTGACGGTGGGCTGGTTACCGGTAGTACTGTTACAGGATTAGCGACCGATAATATCACATGGGGTAAATCGAAGATACTGAATATCGGTATTGATCTGGGCTTCTTGGATAATCGCCTGAATGCTTCTTTTGACTATTTCAACAGAGATCAGACTGGATTGCTGGCAAGCCGTTATGATGTGCAGATCCCGGAAGAAGTGGGATTCTCACTGCCTCAGGAAAACCTGAACTCTAATTATGCCAGGGGATTCGATGCCTCTGTGAATTGGAGAGACCGAATTGGAGATGTGAATTATACAGTAGGAGGTAACGTTACTTATTCACGTTGGTATGTGGGAGACCGGTACAAGCCCAGATTCTCCAGTGAATGGCAGAAGTTCCGTTATCAGGCAGGAAATATAAAAGGACGTTATACGGATGTGGAGTTCTCGCTCGTTTCGGATGGACAATTCCAGAGTTGGGAAGAAATAGCAAATCACCCTATTGATCAGGACCATCAAGGTAATATAACTTTGAAGCCCGGTGATGCAAAATATAAAGATATGAATGGAGATGGCTTAATTAATGATGCTGACTGGCGTGCAATTGGTTATCGTAAAGGAGGTACTCCGTGGGTTAATTTTGCATTTAATTTGGCCTTAGATTGGAAGGGGATTGACTTCCGTGCAGATTTCGTAGGTGCAACTGCCTATACTTATGTTCAACAAGGTTTTTTGAGATACTTTGATTCTAATAAAAATCTATCTCAATATCTTTGGGATAATTCAACTAGGCTTGTGGATATCTGGGATGCTGACAGTGGTTTTAATATTGGTAAATATCCGTTGGCTTTACGTACCCGGAATAGCAGTGATTGTACACATTGGCCCAGTGATTTCTGGTATACCAATATGACTTATCTGAAGATGAGAAATGTTGAAGTCGGTTATACCTTGCCTCAGAAATGGACGTCAAAGGTAGGGATATCTCGGTGTCGTTTTTATGTTTCAGGACAGAATCTGTTCTCATTGAAGAATATTGATATTGATATTGATCCTGAAATTACTGCGGAGAACGGTATGGCTTATCCGAATATGAAAGTAGTGAACTTTGGTTTTTCCGTTGATTTTTAATTACCTTTATACGTATCAAGATGACTAAAATAAAATTGATAATCATATCCGCCCTTTTCTTAATGGGGGCTGCCGGTTGTTCGGAATCCTTTTTGGATCAGGAACCTGAAAATGTGATACCTGAGAGCATGATTTATGAAGATAAGGAACTTGTATTATCCGTACTTTCAAATTTGTATGGCAGAGTAAACTGGGGACAGAATAATGGGGATTATGGAAGTTACGACCAGTTGGACGAAGCTAATAAATGTTATGGAAGTCCGTGGGTGATATTTACGGAGTATGACCGGAACTCATGGAGAGTCCGTGATTATGACTTTGTACGCCGGGTAAACTTGTTTTTGCAGGGCGTCAGAGGCAGTAGTGCACTTCAGGATAGTGAGAAAAAGGCTTTTGAGGGAGAGGCTCGTTTTCTGCGTGCCTGGCATTATTTCCACATGGCCCGTACTTTGGGTGGTATGCCGCTTGTTGGAGACCAAGTGTTTAATTATGAATCGGGAATAGATGTGGAAACCTACCAGATGCCACGTTCCACAGAGGCGGGAATCTATGATTATATAATCAGCGAATGTGATGAAATTGCCCGCCAGCTAACCGAACAAATGACTATAAATTCTGCTCGGGCCAATAAATGGGCGGCTTTAATGTTGAAGGCACGTGCTGCCGTGTATGCAGGTTCCATTGCAAATTATGGTAATAAGATTACTCCGACTCTGAAGACTGATAATGGAGAAGTCGGTATTCCGGCTGATTTAGCAACCAAATACTATGAGACTGCATTGGCTGCTGCTGAGGAAGTTATAGAAAACAGCCCTTATGAATTGCAGATTTCCGATCCTCAGGATTTAGGATTGAGCTTTTATAAGGCTGTATGCCAGAAATCGAATAATAAAGAAGTTATTTGGGCTTTGGACAGATCTGTGACGGATAAGGTAACGACTAACTTCACAGCTTGGTGTATGCCTTTCTCTTTGAAGGATGGAATACAGGGAAATGCTCTGGGAGCACTTCTTAATTTAGTGGAATCTTTTGAAAACAAGGATGGAAGCAACTCCAAGATAAAGACGCATGATGCTAATGGCAACTTTGTGTTTTATGATGATCCCGAAAAGCCTTTCAAAGTGAAAGATGCCCGATTGTGGGGGACTGTGATATGGCCTAATGCACTTTATAGAAGTGAGCCGGTGGTTCTACAAGCTGGTTTGCTGATTAAGGATACAGAAAATCCGAGCCAATGGAAAACAAAGATCAGTTCTTTAGGTGCAACCACTGAAGATGGGCAGCTAATTACTGCACTGGACGGACCATTAGCAACGGCAGGCGACAGATTTAATAAGACCGGCTTTTTGGTACGTAAATTCCTGGATGAAGCCGCCAATGCAGGATCGGATACGCAGAATAGTGAGATGTGGTATCCCCGTTTCCGTTTCGCAGAGGCTTTGCTGATTGCAGCGGAAGCAGCTTATGAATTAGGGGGAGTGAACAAGGTGAAAGCCGTCGAATATATAAACAGAGTTCGTGCTCGTGGTGGAATTAAAGAATTGACGGAATCCACGATTACTTTTGAGCACATTGTGAATGAGTATAGGGTTGAGTTTGCCTTTGAAGATCATCGTTGGTGGGACTTGAAACGTTGGAGACTTGCCCATACTGTATGGAATGGAGTCATTGACAGTCCGACTGCACAGATGTATTCCCTTTTCCCCTATAAGGTGTATGCACCCGGTTCGCCATATGATGGTAAGTGGGCTTTCGAGAAAAGCAGATCTTACATGGCGCCGAATGCAAGAAACTTCACCATGCGATGTTATTACGGTTCGATTGATGATGGCTGGATTAACAAGAATCCGAAGTTGGTTAAGAACCCATTACAGTAATATAGTAACTAACGATTAGATTAAATAAAATGAAAAATATCAATAGCCTTATATTAATTCTTGGCTTGTTTCTGGTAACCGGTTGCGAGCTGGATAATTTCGATGAGCCTAAAAGTGAGTTTAAGGGCAGGTTTGTCTATGAGGGTGAAGCACTGCAATTAAGAGGGACTGCCTATGACAATGATTGTATGATGTATGCTTATCAGGAAGGACCTGAGTATGAAGATCGGGGTGCTATCAATTTGTTTGTTAACTCTGATGGCGAATTTAATTCTTTGATGTATGACGGCTTCTATAAGATTGTGTTGAGGCAGGACAGAGGCCCATGGATTCCGCGGAAGGATACGATTGAAGTAAACATTAAAGGTAATCAGATATTGGATGTTGAGGTTACTCCTTATTTTCTTATCAAGGATACTGAAATTGATTTCCAGAATAAGGTGGTAAAGGTGAAATGCAAGATAAATCAGGTGGTTGAGACTGCTTCTATTGACAGGGTCGTGATCTATATATCCAAAACGAAACTGGTGGATAATGTTGCGAAGATAGCGGAGAAATCATTCACCAATCTGACTCCGGGTGAGCATGAGTTTACTTTCGACCTGAATGATAATGGGGTTACTGATGCTGCCAAGTTTTTATATGCAAGAATCGGGGTTAAGGCACGGGAAGGAAATGATTATATATTTTCCGAGGTCACTCAACTGAGATAGATTATTTTCATTAGGTAATTCATAATATAAACAAGTAAAAAAGAAACCATGAACATGAAGTTTTATTTAAAAATCAGTAGTATGCTGGTGGCTGCGGCTTTCATATCGACTTTGCCTGTCGAGGCTCAGACTTTCCGCCAAACCAAGCAGGGAATAACGGGTACTACGCAGGGAATGGATATTGAAATCCAATTCGTCAGCCCTGAAATTGTACGTGTGGTGAAGGCGCCCGAAGGACGTAGCTTTACAAAGAAAAGCCTTTCTGTGGTTAAAAGCCCTGAAAGCATGTCTGTAACGACCGAGAAGAAAGGGGAAACCGTTTCCCTGAAAAGCAATGCTGTACGCGTTGATTTCAATGTGGGGACCGGACGGATTTCTTTCTTTGACAAGCAAGGAAAGGCATTATTTACCGAGAAAGATTATGGTGCTCAGTTTACTCCGTTCAATGATGCGGGGAATCCGACTTTTAGTGTGCGTCAAGCTTTTTTGTTGGATAAGGATGAGGCTATCTATGGTCTGGGACAGCAGCAGGTTGATGATCTGAATCAGCGCAATCATAAACATTTCATGCGTCAACGTGCATTGTATGCCAGTGTTCCAATTATTCAGTCTACAAAAGGGTACGGAATGTTTTGGGATAATTATTCCCCAAC
The DNA here is from genome assembly GCF_001940965.1 of Bacteroides sp. Phil13. Classification (NCBI taxonomy): domain Bacteria; kingdom Pseudomonadati; phylum Bacteroidota; class Bacteroidia; order Bacteroidales; family Bacteroidaceae; genus Bacteroides; species Bacteroides sp. Phil13. Next base: position 78,356 of record NZ_MSHA01000032.1, read on the forward strand.
CACTTATACAGATAATCCGCAAGAGATGTCCTTTGATTCGGAAGTGGGAGAGTGTATGGATTATTACTTTATGTATGGCGGCAATGCAGATGGCGTGATAGCGCAGATACGCGACTTAACGGGACAGGCACCTATGTATCCGTTGTGGACATTCGGTTTCTGGCAATCGCGTGAGCGTTACAAATCACAACAGGAAACGATGGAAGTCGTGGATAAGTATCGTGAGTTAGGGATTCCTTTGGATGGAATTATTCAGGACTGGCAATATTGGGGGCCGAACTCTAACTGGAACTCTATGAATTTTGATAATCCGGAGTTCCCTGATCCTCAGAAGATGATCGATCATGTGAAGAAGAAAAATGCGAAGATTATGATCTCTATATGGGCTTCATTCGGGCCGGATACGAATCCGTACAAGGACTTGGAGAAAATCAATGCCCTGTTCAACTTCAAGACATGGCCTGCAGACGGGGGAGTGAAAGCTTATGATGCTTATAATGAAAAAGCACGCGATATTTATTGGGAGCATCTGAATAAAGGTCTGTTCAGTAAAGGTATTGATGCCTGGTGGACAGATTCAACGGAACCTGATCATCTAGATGTTCAGGAAAGAGACTTTGATATCCCGACAGCAATGGGAACTTATCGCAGCGTAGTAAATGCTTTCCCATTGATGAGTAACAAGGGAGTTTATGAGCATCAGCGTGCTGTAACCTCTGATAAGCGTGTATATCTGCTGACTCGTTGTGCATTTGCCGGACAACAGCGTTATGCGGCGAATACCTGGTCGGGTGATGTTGTGTGTAATTGGGAAACATTCCGTAAGCAGATTCCTACAGGCTTGAACTTTTCTCTATCGGGAATACCTTACTGGAATACGGATATAGGTGGATTCTTTAACTGGCCTTATCATGGTGGGGCTGAAAATAAAGCTTATCATGAACTGTATACTCGCTGGTTTCAATATGGTACATTCTTGCCCATGCAGCGTTCGCATGGAAGCGGTGTGAAAAAGGAAATCTACAATTTGGGTAAAAAGGGTGACTGGGTATATGATTCGGAAGAGAAATACATAAATTTACGTTATGCATTGCTGCCATATCTGTATTCAACAGGATGGCAGGTGACTGATAACGCAGGCTCTTTCCTCCGTGCCTTGTTCATGGACTTCAACGAAGATCAGAAAGTACACAATATCAGTAATCAGTATATGTTCGGAAAGGCATTTCTTGTGACTCCTGTAACCAGGAATATGTATGTATTCTCTGATAAGGAACAGTGGAAAGATCCGTATGAAGATTTTAGCAAGACAGGAACACAGGATGTTTATCTTCCTAAGGGCACCAAATGGTTTGACTTTTGGACGGGAGAAGCATTGAATGGCGGACAGCTGGTTACCAAAGAGGTTCCTATCGATATTATTCCATTGTATGTACGTGCGGGTTCCATTGTTCCTTTTGGACCGAAAGTGCAGTATTCTACAGAGAAGAAATGGAATAATCTGGAGATACGCATTTATCCCGGAGCCGATGGCGAATTTGTGCTGTATGAAGATGAAAACGATAATTATAACTATGAGAAAGGTGCCTATTCAATCATTAAGTTTACTTGGGATGATGCAAAGCGGACGTTGAATATCGCAGATCGGGAAGGAACTTTCCCCGGTATGTTGAAATCACGTAAGTTCAATATCGTTGTGGTGGATAAGGAGAATGGGACAGGGAGTGTTCAGTCGACGAAATTCACGAAATCGGTTTCATATGGCGGGAAGAAGAAATCGGTTAAATTGTAATTTTAGTATATGGTATCCTTATCTTGAGGATATTATATAGAAATCATTTATAAAATATGGAGATGTGGTTTTGGTCGCATCTCCATATTCTTATCTGATTTTAGAAATTTAAATTACTCATAGATTGATTTCTTTTCTTCTTTTGTCCGGTTCACATTATGGAGTACCTGTTTTATCTGTTTAAATGCAACCTCTTCTTGTGGATTGAACTTATCACTTTCCATATATTTCAGGAGGCTATAGCGTAATTGACGGGCTACAGGTCGGGTATTGAGATCCTTTGCCAAGTCTGAACTACATACTAATAGCTTTCCGTATCCTGCTTTTACCTCGAATAGTAAACCTAAGTTTCTGTTCTTATAGAAGTTATCTACCATTCTGACAATCGGTTGCATATTGTTTTTTAAACTGTCGAGTTCCATGGTTGTAGCATTCTTGCAAATATTCCACCATTGCCAGTTACTGTGCATTTCAGTTGGAAAGTCTGCTAATGCCGGATGGGTGGGATCACAGAAGATTCCCATTGTTCCCGGTTGGTTAGGGAAGTGTACAGGGCTCCAGAATACTTGTACAAATTTGCCTTCCAGCCCATTAATTTCTTCTTTTTCCGGGTTCAGCAATACCTTTTTCCCTTGACTTAATGCTTTCTCTGCATCGGCAAAGCTACGGGTGTAAAAGATTTCCTTACCAACTTCCGGTACTTCCTGAGGATATACCCAAACATTCCAGGAGTTTTGATACTGGGTTCCTGTAAAACGGATGGATAAAGTTAATTGGTCGGCAACGGATATGGATTCCAGAGGAACAGAGATGCTTCCCAGATTAAATGCATTCCCCACAGGTATTTCTTGTTTATCCAGATTGCCTTGTGCAATGACCGTTCCTTTTGAATCACTTAATGTCCATTCCGGTTGAATATCACTCAGGACTTTATCGCTGAAGTTTGCAGCTTCAAACTGAGCTTTAAAGGTTTCATTGTTCACATAGGTAGCTTTCTCAAAGCGTGCTAACGGTACTACCGGAGAACAGAAATTCCGGAATTCTTCAGGAGTGATTAAACCTTTGCTCTCCCAGAATGCATCGATAATTCCGACGAGTGCAGTGCCCTGTCCGGGGAAGTCATGCAGGTCCAATAGTTGGAAACCACTGAATCCGGGAGTCTTTAGTGCCCGTTCTATTTCTTCTTTGTATAAGATAGTTGCCAGTTTGCCACTTGCCATCAGGTTGCTTTCCGCCAGATGAAGCCGTCCTTTCTTTTTAAGGTCTGCAGCTACGGCTTTGAAGTTTAATGGTATCAGATTACCTGTGTATTTATCAATCTCTTTTAGATTGGGGAATACACTGTATTGTCCGATTTCGTGGGTAATAAGTGGTACAGGCAAACCCTCTATAGCACTGGAGAAGTCTTTATTGAAACTTACAGGTTGGTCGTCGAAAATCCCTTGTCCGCGTACCCAGCCGTTTTTAGTCCACTGTGTAACCCAGAAGTCGTCATTAGGTTCGGGCCAACTGCCATGTCCTGGTTCAAAAGTGAATGTAGTAGTCATATACAAATGACGGCTATCCTGCTGCTTAATGGTGGTGAGTAATTTATCCATGACACTAAAATCTCCTTGCAGCTCATTACCCAAACTCCAGAAACAGAAAGATGGATGATTGCCATATTCTTTCATGATGTGGGCAGCTTCGTTATACAGAAAATCGACAGTGCTTTTATCTTCACCTACGTTGAGTGTCCATAGAGGCAATTCAACCTGAATGTAGAATCCCATTCTATCAGCTACGTTGAAAGCTGCTTCCGGAGGACACCAAGAGTGGAAGCGCAGGTGGTTCATGCCATAATCACGGGCTGCACTGAATACTTTTTCCCAATTGGCTTCGTCCATCGGCGGATATCCCTTTAGCGGAAAAATGCAACACTCCAGTGTTCCTCTGAGGAAGAGTCTTCTGTTATTAATCTGTAGGAGAGCATTTTGGTTCGTCAGTTTTCTCATACCGAATGTCTCACATTTCGAATCAGTCATACCTTCCGTTTCAAGAGTTGCGGTTGCTTCGTAGATATTAGGATTGAATTCATCCCACAACATTGGGTTGTTAATGGGATAAGTGAATGTTATTTCAGTGTTGTTTATCTGTACTTCCTTATTTGCCAGTTTATTTCCTTTAGGGTCTTTGACAGCGAACAGAAGTTTACCGGATACCGGGGATGAACCGTTACTTCCGATTTTTACACAGACATTGACCGTTTGGTTATCAATATCGGGTGTTAAGCGCAATTCCTCAATCTGTACCTTGTCTTTTGCTGTTAATGCTATTTTACCCAAGATGCCATTCCACATAGTCTGGGTATCGTTCGTATAAGCATGTGCAAGGTTTTTGACTGATATATCATGCTGTCTCCGGTTATCGATGCGTATAACGATTTTGTTATTCTCTCCTGGAACAAGATACTTACTCAAATTGAAGTAGTGAGGAGTGGTAAGGCTTTCATTGAGTCCTTCTACTTTAGTACCATTGATCCATACTTGCGAATTCCATATCACGCGTTCAAGAGTAAGGAAGACCTCTTTTTCGTTCCATTCTGCCGGGATGAAGCATTCTTTCTTGTACCAGGCTGGGCCGAGATAGTCGAATTTACGTTTCAGATTTAAGAATATCTCCTTGTCCATGGTAGGTTCGAGGGTACATGGAGTTCCATAGCCGGCATCACAAAGTGTTCCGGGGAGGGTGATCTTATCTGGAAACGATTCCATATACCATTTTTCTGAAATGCCTTTATCCAGACTGTCCAATGCTACTTCCCATTCTCCGGAGAGATCCATCTCGCGTACTACTTGTTTACACGAGGTTATTAATAGGGCCATGATGCCCCAAGCGATTAAAACTTTACTTATTCTCATAATATCAAATTAAAATTTCCATTCTGTCTTAATTCTCAGTTTCTTATCTTTTACTCTTACAATCAAAGGATAGCAAAAAGGTGAATCATATTTTGGCAGAACACTTCCGTTTCCCGGTGGAATGCCAGGAGCTTCCCCCGTAATAACTTCAAACTCTTGTCCATCGGGCACTTCGATCTTCATATATGCTTTTCCTATTTTGCAACTAAGGGGCGATGATTGCTTTCGCACTATTGCGTTTTTTATATAGTTGTAGCTTGGCGAGTCATTGAGGATGATAGTTTCTCCGGTTTGGCTGAATACAGGCCTCTCTGTAAGCATCAAGACATAATCATAGAGATGCTGCTCATCAGAACGGGCGGTAAGTATATCTGTAAGTTTATTCTTTTTTAAAATTAACCTTCTTTCCATTGCGACTCCAGAATATGCCCCCAGAGCTTCAGCCGAAACTTCTCCTCCGTCCTTATATGCTTTGAATGCTAACAATTTGCCGGTTGATTCTTTTTGATCTTTAGCATCTACGGTTAGTGTGCTGTGTGATAAAGTCTTCCGATACCATTTCGTAAATGCAGGTACTCCATAGGCACATGTCCCCATGTCAGATACAATCTCCTTTTCACCGTCATGAATGGAAATGGATAGTTTATCTGGATGACCGTGTCCTCCACCATGTGGACCGTATTTCATGACTACCGTCTTTGTGCCTGATCTGAGTACAGCATAGCCAGTTTCCTTAAAATGAACGGATGGCCATGCTGCCATTGTTGTTACTTGAGGAATTTCTATATTATTCTGTAATGCTTCACCGAAGTTCCTGTCTGTATATCGGTAGCACTGTTGAAGTACACTCAGGAAAAATGGATCCTTGTTGTAGCGTTGGTAGGCAATTTCATATAGGCTGACCTGAGCAATTAAAGACTCTCCATACCATCCGTCATTGTGGGCTGGAAAATATAGATCTGCATATACTCCGGATGCAGGAGCAGCAAGCATTTTATATAGTTTTCTGTCATATAGATTAATATTACGGCAACGTACGGCATCAGCTGACAGAAGCATAGCTCGTAAAGGATAATAATGATAGGTAGGAGAACCTTCGCCCCACCAGCCGTCATCCATAACGTATCTCTCCATTTGGGCATGGTATCCACATTCTGGATCATTGATAGCTACGTTGATGATGCTGTCATTTTGTAATGCTACTCCTAATGCTATCAGACCGCTATTGTGCCATACTTGCCAATTGGCAGTTCCTCTTCTTCTCAGCAAAAGCTCGGAACAGGGTATAAGATAACCTTTTTCTATCTCTCTTATTTCGTTAGTTGTCATTATGGATTTGGCTACCATATAGGCTCGGCAGACATCACTGGCCCATGCAGATTCATCAAGGCTTTGACCAAACATTTTGCCTCCCCAGGGACCTACTTTCCTAGCTGTGTCGTGGTCTAGATAAGTAATATATTTGGATGCATAATCCAATAGCATATTCCGGATGTATTCAGCATAGACTTTATTGCCAGTGGCAAGGTATAAATACATACAGTTGCGCAAATATGTATAATTATGAGTATGCGCCACATTTACCCATGCCCAATCATAACGCTTATTTCCTGTCCAATAATGCTTGCATTGTGAACAGTAATGTGCTTCCGGCTTATTCCAGTCGAATGAAAAACGTACTTTGTGTTCGGGACAAAAATAATCGTGTATATGTCCTCCTTCCAGTAAAGGTACGGTTAGGGGATATTTTCGCCGGGCTTCCACGGTATCTTTCAGTGATTCTATAATGCTCTTTCCCCATTCCGTTTTTGCGGCTGAGCGTATTTGGCTGATGTCGCTTTCAGTGAAGAAATAATATCCGTTTTGCGCTGAAAGCAGGCAAGGGATAAAGATCAGTACGAGTAAAAGTCTATTTTTCATTTTGTATGCTTTAAGTATTTGACATATTCGGTTGCAGCTAGCAGGAAAGCCCCCGTACCATACACTTCTGTGTCGTTTATATCTACCTTCTTCGGGTCAGCTCCTATTGGTTGTACATAGCCTATCTTGCCGTCTTCGTGTACGACGGAAGCTAATGCATTCCACGCTTTTTTTGCAATGGGCAGATATTCTTCTTTTTCAAGATATCCATGATTAAGGCCCCAGAACAGGCTATATGTGAAGAAACCTGATGCACTGGTTTCCGGCATGGGATAGGAAGCTGTGTCCAGTAGAGAAGAGTGCCAGAAGCCTTGTTTATCCTGAAGCGTAGATATCTTTTTCAGCATTTGCCTGAAAAGACTGATATAGAAAACGCGTGAGGGATGTTGGGCAGGCATGTTGTCGATGATGAAGGTCAGTGCCCCTGTTACCCAGCCGTTTCCTCGTCCCCAGAATACTTTCTTCCCGTTTTGCTCACGCATATTGATATATCTGGTATCTCTGAAAAATAAACTATCGGCAACTGAGTAGAGACTGTCGTAAGTGATTTGAAATTCTTTATCCATAAACTCAAAATACTTTGGTTCTCCTGTTATTTTTCCAATACGGGCAAAAGAAGTCGGAGCCATAAACAGGGCATCGCACCAACACCAGCGGGAATGTGAACCGTCAGCATAATAGCTTAGGCTGTTGTGTCTGGGGTTGGCAATGAGAGTATCCAAGGTCTTAACGGATTTTTTGATCATGCGTGGTTCCTTGTATTTATTGAATAACATAGCATAAGGCTGGATGATGCAGATGTCATCGGCAAAATAGATACTAGGGCCAGTCTGCCATTGATTCTTTTCGCCTATGGTGAGCAGGAAGTTCCAGTATTTGGGATCATCAGACATCTCCGCCCATTCTGCCATACCGATATACATGGTCGCGTTAGTCCATGCCCAGTAGGCATGCGAATTTGTCCATTGGGAGCCTTTCCGTACTTGATTCTCAAAATTCATCAGTTGCCAGTCGGCTATCTTTTTCATAATCGTCATGGTTTGATTTTGGCAGTATTCATTCCATTGTGCCTCCTCGAAGAAATAGTTCAAGATGAGTCTGGTTACCACCTGATGTCCTTTCTCATTGGGGTGATTGCTCTGGCTCATATATATTTTTAAATCTTCTCCATTTTTTCTTTTCTCCTTGAAGGTTGCATAGCTGTCTATCAGTCCTGTTTTATAGTCGTGGGCTAAACGACGTATCTGGCGGCTATGTTGTTCAAGTGGAGAATTATCGTCCAATATATCTTCGGTTAAATCGGGTGTTGGGGTTAGGAGAATGATTGGGATGTTTTGCTTCTGTGCTTCCTTTATCATTTTTTCCCAGGCTTTCAAAGCTCTTTCCAGTCCGATGCTACGGTCATTCAGAGCATAATCTATGAATAAAATGTCCGGACGATGAGGTAAGACCTCTTGTTTGAATCGTTTGGCCCCCTGTTCGGCATTTTCACCACCAATAGATGTGGTAATAGAGTTGACCACTGCGTATGGATATATTTCTTTGACAGCTTCCAAGACTTGATGGGGATAAGCTTGAAGCGTTTTTACATTAGGTGTGTTGGCATAGCCGGAAGGTACACTGTGTCCATGAAATACAAGGTTTACAGTTCTGTTATCCGGCCATTTTTTTTGCAGTTCTTGGCGGATTTGCGTGAATTCGAAGGATTGACCGGTCTGTGCCATGACGTCAAACCCTAACAATGTGCATAATAGTAGATACAGATATTTCATATTCTTTTATTTTTGTTTTTTCTCTGTTTTCAAATAGTTTAATAAACTGTGGAAAAGTGCCTTAACTTCCGGTTCGTCAGCTATTGCAAACAAGTCGGAAGAACATACTAATGCTTTTGTTCCCGGTAATTGGTATATTAACCCTAGCTTATGATTTCGTTCGAAATTGTCGATTACCTGTACAATCGGGTAATAATCTTTTGGCATTTCATCTAGTATTATAGGGCTGGATTTCTTTATAATATTCCACCATTGCCAGTTAGAGTGGAAATCCGTTGGAAAAGAATTGAAAATACTGTGTTCCGGACTTTCAATTAGTAATCCCAGTGTTCCGGGAGAAGACTCTTTTCCAAGGCTTTTGGTTACATTGTCAAAGACTTTGTAGTTCCAAAAATCACTTATGAAAAGTCCTCCTACCGATTGATCTTTGATATCCTTTTCTTTGGGGATATATAAAACCGGTTTTTCCTCCTGATATAATTTTGCGAAGACTTTACTATCGCGGGTCACGGTCACTCCGTCTATGACTCCTTCTTTTATTTTATCATAACGGGGATATACCCATATATTCCATGAGTTGTGGTAAGACGTATTTTTTAGGGCAATGCGGAAAGTCAGCTTTTGGGATTCCTTTACGTGGTTAAGTGGTATATGTAAACTTTTGAAAGTTGATAATTGGCCTTGCGGAATGGCTGTATTTCTGATATCTTCTGAATAAAGAGTTTCTCCGTCTTCGGTAGACAATGTGCATGATATGATTTTGTCCTTTATATCGGACTGTCCATAGTTGGCAATCTGGACTTCTGTAATAAATGTTTCGTCCGTGTTCCAGCAGTATTTAGAAAAACGTGCCAATGGGACTATGTCATTGCAGAATTCATTCCATTTTTCTGTGGAGATAACATTCTTGGATTCCAAAAATGCGTCAAGGATACCTACCAAGGCAGTGCCTTGTCCTGGATAGTCTTGCAGATCGAGCAACTGGAAGCCACCAAATTGTGGAGTACGGAGCGACATTTCGATTTCTTCTCTGTAACACAATGCAGCCAATGCGCCTGATGCTTTCAGAAAAGCTTTTGCCTTAGTACTCATACCGGTCTCTTTCAGCCTGTTTTTGAATACTATGAAGTTCAGTGGACGTAATACTCCTGTATATTTGTCTATTTCCTCAAAATTGGGATATACTTGATATTGTCCGGTTTCATGTCCTATTACTGGCTTATCCATACCTTGTATGGCTGTTGTAAAGTTGCGCATGGCGTTTGGAACGTTGCAATTTATTATACCTCCCTGATTGGAATCGGCAAAAGAGAAAGAACCGCGTAGGTCTGTACTGTTATTGTTGGCCGCTTTCCCATGTCGCATAGCGACGAAGAAATCTTCTTCTGTATGGGTTTGAGGATCCCGGTAATGATTGTTGGTTCCTAAAATATAGAGATGGCGTTTATCATATTTCTTCAAATCTTTCACTATACTTGCCATTATAGCGGTGTCTCCTTCAAGCTCGTTGCCCAAACTGAACATGACAAATGAGGGATGATTTCCATATGTTTGAATGATTCTTTTGCCTTCCTGTTTCATATAAGAAATGAGAATGGTGTCTTTTTCCCGGTATGTTCCCCATAAAGGTAGTTCGGGTTGGAGAAATATACCTGTTTCATCAGCTGCATAAAAAGCTGCCTGGGGAGGTGTCCATGAATGGAAACGTACATGATTGATACCATAGGAACGGATGGTTTCGAAGTATCGTTTCCAGTCATTGATTTCCATACTTGGATATCCAGTCAATGGAAAAACTCCACCTTCATTTTTTCCACGCAAAAAAACAACCCTTCCGTTGTTTATGAATTGTGTCCCTGCCGTTTTGAAGTCTCTGAATCCGGTCTGAACACATTGGGAATCATAATTGGGTATCTCTATTCGGAAGTTATATAGGCAGGGGGTATATTCATCCCATAACTGCGGAACGGGAATTCTTACTTTTATTGTATGTTCCGATTTACCTTGGGGAACAGATGCTTTTACAGTTTCTTCTACTACCTTGCTGTCATCGGAATTTACAACCACTATTTTTATTCCTATATCTGTTTCCTTTGAATAATTGGCGAGTGATACCGTCACGAGGCAGTTACCGTTGGATGGACTGTCTATTCGTATTTGCCGGATACAGATATCAGGTAATTTCCTTAAATAAAAATCACCGAGAATGCCATTCCAGTTGCTTTGAGTATGTTCTGAATATGCATGCGAACCGCCCAATGGGAGCAGACTTTTAGTGTTGTCTATTTTGATTCTGATACTGTTCTTGCCGATTTTAAGCAGCGAATCAATCATATATATATGTGGAGTGGACACGCTGTTCTGGCTCCCCAAAAATATTCCGTTGATAAATACTTCGGAAACTTTTGTTCTTTCCATAAACAACTCTACGGGATGATTTTCCCATGAAGCCGGAATTTCAATATCTTTTTCATACCACGCTGCTCCTTGGTAGCTATAGGTTTCGGTCAGAATATTGGTTACGGAATCCTTAGGCTGAAAACCAACTTTGTTTTCGGCAAGAGAACCCGGCAGCATTATTTTGTGTTGTACAGAATCAATTTTTACTTTCCACTCGCCAGACAAATCTATTACTGACTCTGTCGGTGTACAGGAAAGCATTAATAATGCAATGCAGGAAAGTATCAAGATCTTCTTCATTTTAGTACCTCCTTCCAATTGCCTGAATAATATGCTTTATCCAGTCGTTTTCGCATTTTAGTATCTTTGTTCAGTTCTGCCAGATGGCAAAGATCTTTATAAATATAGAAATTAAGCCAATATCCGTATGAATATCGTTCGAACGGAGTGTGAGGTTGTTTCCAGAATGAGTACCAGCTTGTGTTCAGGTTATATTGTCCTGCTACTTCTATGGCATCTTGTCCCCGTTCCCACATTCCATTTGTACATATATCAAATAATGCTTTGACATCTTCATATTTCATCTCCGAGGTATCATAAATCATCCCCGAATCATCGATATTCAGTTCGAGCAAAGATACACGTTCTTCAAATATTCTGTCTCCGTTAAGGTCATATTCTATCAAGTCGAAAAATCCATTGTTATCGGTATCCGTATACTTGACTGTTGCGAAAGACTCTGGGTCTTTGTGTAAACGTTGCTCTTTTTCTCCTGGGGGATATAATCCGCCGTATCCCTGAAAGCATTTTGCATTTTGGTCAATGCGCCAGGCGCCCCATTCAGCACCGAAAAGATGTATCTTTCCGTCGATGGGGGAGAGGTACAGTCTCCCTTTTCCAGAGTTATCCTGATCGAACTCTCCACGGTCACCGGTTGCATCAGCTTGCTTGTGGCTATCGAGTCCGCCTTGTGCGGCACCTACTTTGAATAGGTCGTATGGATAGTAGAACTCTACACGCTCCCAACGGTTGCAGTCGTCGTCCTCATCAAAGACAAACCAGCAGTAATCCCACTTCCCTTTTCGGAAAATCATATTATAAGCCACTTTTTCGTCCGGATAGATAAGTTCGGACATTTGTCGCCAACGTGGGTCGTAAATATATCTGTCAGCCTCCGGAAGTCCGCGCAGGTTTTTAAATTTATGTATCTGATCAGAATAATCGAATCCTTTTCCATAGAAATGGACAGTCATATCAAAATCGAATTCGTTGCCCTGCCCGTTATCATTATCCACATCCCAAGAGATACTTGCCCAAGGAATGCGGCCGCTATACACAACATCTATTTCATCAGACACTTTTCTGAATGTTTCATGGGGAGTGTCCCCGTTACAGGGACGAACGTGTGGAATATCCATTAGGCGGACAGACATTTCAGTCAGGTTATCATTGTCGTGATCGTAGAAGATAAAAGGATTTTCGCAGTTGAAGCGAGTGTCGGCAACTCTGAAACTAGATGAATGCATTTTCAGCAATAGTGTGTTCCCATGATAATCTTGAAAGAAATTAGAATGACCATTATGTTCCCAGCATAAAGGGAGTAGTTGGTTCCAGTCGATGAAACTTTTGATATCATCCTTCTCAATATCTATAACAATAATGAAATCAGAGTCCCAGTCATAGCCGCAACGAGCATCGGCACTGCCGTTATAAATAACCAATTGCATATCGGCTATTCCGTCTTCGTCTGTGTCCACCCAGTCTATGCAGAGGTCTTTCGGACCACCGAAGATGCCATCTTTGTTCAGGTCTATCAGCAGGCAATCATTATCTGTATCACCTTCCAAATCATCGTATCTCATATCTCCGTCGTCATCAATCCACATGACGGGAATGCTGTCGAGGACGAAAGCACGGATGATATCTGGCGTACCGTCTCCCGTGAGATCTTCATAAGTGAGTCCAGCCTTGTCTGCCGTTAATGGAAAACGCCATGGGGTGAGTTGAGTGTGCTCATTCCAGTATTTCTGCTGGGCATATAAATTATATGTCACGGCTGAAAAAAGGATCAACAATATCAAAGGGATATTCTTGTGTTTCATGGCTGAATAAATATCTTGTCAATCATTTCGTTAGTAAGGGTCACTTCCGGAGAGAAATCGGGTGAATTAAGGTAGTTTACCAGACTGTAATACATCTGCCGTGCAACAGGGCTATGAGCCATAATCCGGTCAAAGGCGATAGAAGTAACCATTAGTTTTCCTTTACCTACCTTAGCTTCAAAAATTAGGCCTATCTTTCGATTGTTGTTCCAATCTGGAATAATCTGCACTAAGGGTTTAAATTCATAAGTAGTATGATCAAGCAACATAGGTTTCGAATTACGCACCAAGTCAAACCATTGCCAGTTTGAATGTTCTTCTGTAGGAAAATGTCTGAATAAGGCATGTTTGGGATTACATAAAATACCTAAAGTATTTGGAGGTGTACCAGACCAGACTGCATTCCAGGATATGCTGGAAAAACAAGGGGGCACGTCAGATTTTACTTGGGCAGTATCAGCAAGTAACAATACCGTTCCTCCTTTCTGCAAATAATGTTTGACTCTATTATTCCATTCTCTGGCCAACATTACTTTTTTTTCTGATATTTCTGGTAGCTTGTCTGGGTAAACCCATATAGCCCAGTTATTGGAAAATGAGGTGTTTCTAATTTCCATCTTCAATACCATCTTTGCAGCTTGACAAATTTCGGTCAAGGGAATAGAAATTCTTCCCAAGTCAGTAATGCCACCATTCGGAATATCTAGTTTAAAGGAGCCGTCTTTATAAACATTGCCATTCAGATATTCAAGTTTCCAGTCCACTACTGCTCCTTTTAGTTTTTCTTTCAAAAAATTAGCTACTTGGGCATCTCCTTCAAAAGTTTCATTTTGACTCCACACCAACTTATCAGTACGTAATAAAGGAAGACAAGGACTTTGTATCTGTTTGAATGTTTGGGCATCCACATAAGGCTTAGCATCATAGAAAACATCAACAACTCCGACCGGTGAAGTACCCTGACCAGGGAAGTCATTTAGTTGAAGTAAATGATAGCCTCCGAAACCAGGGGTGCGGAAATAAGATTCAAATTCTTCCTTTTTTTGAAGAACTTGGAACTTACCTGAAGCGATGTGAAAATCATGAGCCTGATCAAGCATTTTTTTATTACGGAGATCTTCTCTAAAAAGTTCATAGTTATAAGGTTTTAAAACCCCTATATATTTAGATATTTGGTTAAAATCAGGATAAGCACACCATTGTCCTATCTCATGAGTCACCATAGGTGTTGAGAATTTTTTTACATAATCTATGTAATCATATCTTGTGTTTAATGGCTGCGAGTTAAAACGTCCTTTCAGGCCTTCCTGCCAACGCTGTGGACGAGCACCATAAAAATCGAAAAAATCACTTCCTTCCACTGTAGGATAACCAGATGCAGCCACATAAAGATGACGTGAGTCTTTCTTCCATTCAGTTAGCATTTCTTTTAGAAAATCCACACAACCTTTTCCAACTAATTCATTGCCTTCGCAAAAGAAGGCAAAAGACGGATGATTTCCATATTCCTTAAAAATGCGTTGAGCTTCATCTAAATAGAAAGCGTTGGTTGCCTCATCTTCCCCTACCGTAAAACGCCAGTCCGAGTTTTCGACTTGTAAATACAAGCCCAATTCATCTGCAACTTGAAATGCGGACTCAGGGGGACACCAAGAATGAAAACGAATGCAGTTCAATCCGTAATCTTTATATACCTTCATTACCTTTTTCCACTCTTCATAACCCATCGGAGGATAACCGGTAATGGGGAACTCGCAAGAATTTACAGCACCGCGAATAAATGTAGGAATATCATTTATCGTGAAATGCGTACCTTTTGTTCCAAAGTCACGAATACCAAATTTTATTTTTCGCACATCACTCTTACCGCAACACTTTATCTCATAGTCAATTTCATACAGATTAGGCTCAAATTCATCCCAAGTGTATAGCTTATCTCCCAAATCATAGTAATGTACCAAGTGTATTAAAGAATCCGAACTATTAAAAGTTGTATTTTTCTCCTTTAGATGCAAATCTTGAGAATCATTCAAAAAATGACAATTTATCCGTATATCGCCTTTAACCGGCAGGTTACTATAGTTCACAATCTGCGCCACAATCTTTAGCCTTTTTTCTTTTTGTAAAGGATATATCTGTACATCAGCAATATGTACCTTACTTACAGCCTGGATTTCCATACGTCCAATAATGCCATTCCAGTTAGTCTGTGTTTCAGCACTGATGGCATGTGTATAGGCTATATCATGGATGTTCCCATTATCTACTCTAATGCGAACAGTATTGCAGTCTCCAAACTTTACATAAGAAGTTATATCATACAAATGTGGTGTAGAAAGACTTTCCTCTTTTCCGACAAATTTCCCATTAATCCACACTTGGCTTTCCCAATGTACTCGTTCCAAAAACAGAAAAAGTTGTTGGTCTTTCCAAGATTCAGGAATAAAAATATTTTCTTTCTCATACCAAGCTGCTCCACTATATTCAAACATGCGAGTAAGCCGAAGCGAACTCATATCTTGCGTTTTAAATCCTTTTCCAGCTTGATCTGTAGACCCCGGCAGAGTTATTTCTTCTGGAAACTTAGATACAAAATTACTTCCTTTTACCGGAATACTAACATTCAAAGGATCCAATTTAAAGTTCCAGATACCAGCTAATGAAATATGATCTTTTGACGTTTCATTCTGTGCGTGTACTGAAAGCAGACAAAAGCAACTTAATATGAGAAAGAAAATATTACGCATAGAGTCAATATTTCAAGTTATTCATTACATTATTCTAGTTCACCAACAAAAGTTACGACAGACTTTGCCGGAACAACAATCTCATTAGTTTTTATTGTCGTTCCCTTTCCTAAATTGGATGTTTCAGAAGTGGTGTAAGGAGTTAAAGTCTGATTCTTCAGTTTCAAATCTTGAAGATTATATTTTCGGTTGACAGAACCGACATTAACTGCTACCAAAACTATCTTTTTGGAAGAACCGTCTTTGTATGCGCTAATCATAACATCTTTACCCTCTTTCTCAGGGTCTGGATTTTCGGTAATAACGGCAACACGTTTCATACCCGGACGGACAAAAAAAGAATAATTACCTAGCATCCACATAAGCTTAGAGTCCCTGGCAAATCCATCTTTTTTGCAATAGTCTGTAACTTGTGAACCATTATTTGTTCCATCATCCAGATATACCAAACCGTCCTTGTAGTCTGCACGGGTAAGAGCTGTCCACCAAGACCAAGAGGAAGCATTTACCAATGTCAAATCATTGTGAATAGTACGTGCAACAAAAAGTGCCGTTTGCATACCCAAATCGCGTTTATTTCCGTTTCCGTTAGGAATTTCGGACTCTCCGGGGCTTTCGAGGATAGAATACTCAGTTTGCCAATATTTTAAGCCGCTGTGCTCTTTTATTTTATCATTCAAGGCTTTACGATGTGAAACTAAATCCTTGACGGGCCAAACAGTCCAATAACTGTGTCCAGTCATTACTCGCTCTACATTGGGCAGAGAAGCAATGCTCAACGGAGATGATGGATTCCAAAAATCATCAATCTGATTATCAAAGTTCTCATTATCTACATTTTTATACAAATATTGAATACTCCCAGCTTCGCCCAATGCTATTTTGGTAGCCAATCCTCTTTTGCTGAGTCTTTCTGATAGTAATTTTACGAACTGAGATATTTCTTCATTAGTGGCGGGAGTCCCTTCCTGGCTGCCTTTACTCCAATCCCATTGTGGCTCATTCACAGGACTTAAATAATCAAATTTAATTCCTTCTTTCTTCTGCAAGTTATCAATGCATTCCACTAAAAAGTCTGCATAATCAGGCATCATACCTGCCTTGATATTCATCCTTTTCTCTTTAATTGAAAAGCCTTTCCCATTTATGGACATATGAACCGGAGCGCTTAGGTTAAAAGCAAGAAAATGTTCAACCCCTCTGTCTCGAGCGGCTTTTAAAAACCATTTCTGTCCTTCATATTTATTCCAATTGTAAGTACCATCAGCTGATAAAAAACATTCAGACCGTCTCCACTCATCCGCAATGTCGCTATCAAGTCCTTGTTCTGTGCTTCCCGCACCAATGTAAAATCTCCACATGGACAAGCCGATGCCTTTTGGATTTCCATTTTCATCGACTTCCTGGCTAAACAGCCAATCGGCAATTTGATTTCTCTTCTCTTCCGGCCAATATTTTCCTACCATCTGACAGCGCCAAGCATCTGATGCCCCAAAGCCGTCAATCGTCTGCATTTCCTGATTCAAGTCTACTGAAATATTTCTCACCTTATTGTAAACAGGCGGTTCTGGAATCTCCAATTTGGAACTACATGCCGTAACTGAAAACAGTGTACAGATACCTAATATCTGCAAATATTTGCTATTTCTCATTTCTATAAAATTTAAGTTTGATCTCTTATGTTTATTAGTAATTAGGATTCTGTGTTACAGTACCAAAACTACGATCTATTTCCGATTGAGGAATGGGCCATACCAAATGTTTATTGATATCGAAGTTGATACCTTTGTTCTGTAGCTCTTTAAGGTTGCTCGTTTCATATTGATCCGTTGATTCATACATATTGTAACGAACAAAACTTCCATTCGGACCGAACAAACCAGCTATAACGGGTTGATTAGTGACCGGATCTATCTGTCTCCTAATATCAAACAGGCGCAATCCTTCAAATGCCAATTCCATTCTGCGCTCTTTCCAAATAGCATAAAGTATTTCGTTACCGGTTACAGTTCCTTTTTTCGGAGAAAGTTTTACTCGAGCACGAATGATGTCTACATCATCCATTGCTTCATCAAACATACCCAAGTGAAAAGCTGCTTCTGCACGCGTCAGATACATTTCTGCCAAACGGATAATTGGAGTATTCAAAGGAGCGTTATATCTTTTATCTTCCAATGTTCTACGAGTAGCAATGGGAATATAATACTTACGAATTACACGCCCAGACTTATTTTGTGCTAAGTCAAATACATAAGTAGGGTTTAAATCCTCATCACCATATACAGCGTCACCACAAACCGTTATTGTACTGCGCCTTCTTATCTCATCTTCTTCCGAAAGATAACAATTTTCCAAATCGCTGGTGGGTACTCCCCATCCCCAACCATCCATAATGTCATTGGGGTCTTTACTGGGGAAATTTTCCAAACTTTCACCACGTCCTCCACAAAGTGTAGAAAGGGGATTGCCCAAAATTTTACCCACTTCAGAGCTTGTCTGAACTTCAATAAGCGATTCTATGCCATTGTGATTATTGACGTTCCAAATATCTAGAAAATCAGGTTCGAGTTTACAGCCACTATTCATGATTGTGGTATCTGCATAATGATAAGCTTCTTCCCATTTTCCTTGATATAATGAAACTCTTGCTAATAATGCAGTACAAGTCCATACAGTAGCCCTACCTTTTCCTTCACTTCCATACGTAGTATTTACCATGTGAACGGCTGACTTAAGATCATTCTCTATTTGCTGATATATTTCTTCTTTACTAGAACGCCCTAGATTCATATCATTGGATGAAAGCATTTTAAGTACCAATGGTACACCCCCAAAATTGCCTACAAGATCCAAGTAATTATATGCGCGACAAAATAGAGCTTCACCGACATAGGACTTTTTTTTGTCTTCAGAAATAGGAGCTTCGGGAATAGAGTTTATGGCAATATTACATGCCATAATATTCTTATATCTCTCCTTGAATAAATCTGTAAGATATCCCATTCTATTGGGAGTGATCAAGTATTCCGAAGCTGGACTGAATCCATCAGCAGATTGTCCGGTATTTCCCATCCAAGCATCATCGGTAGCCGTTTCATTCGTTATTCTGGTATGAGCTATCGGCTGCCAGTCATTATTTAGCAATGCACGCTTATACAAGTCAATGACAAAGTCACGACATTCTGTATCTGTCTTAAAATAGTTATCCAAATCTTGAACACCTCTTTTTTCGTGTTCAATAAAATCTTCACAAGACATAAATCCCAATGAAGCCACTATTATGAAAGCAAATATATTCTTTTTCATGATTTACAATCTATTAAAATGTTACATTTACACCTACTGAGTATATACGTTGTACTGGATAAGTCCATCCGCCAAATCCAAAACTCAACACACTACCTGAAACTTCGGGCTCAACGCCGTTATAGCCAGTTAAGGTAAACAAGTTTTGTCCTGCTATATATAATCTCAGTTTATTGACGCCAGGGATTTTCTTAAAAGTATACCCCAATTGTAAATTCTTTAGTCTTAAGTAAGAACCATCCTCTATGTAGAAAGATGAGAATTTGGTAAAGTTCTCATTATGATCTTGAGTAGATAAGCGAGGAACATAGTTAGAAGTTCCTTCACCGTGCCAAGCCATATCAAGTAAACCGCTCACCTTATTCACTTTTCCACCACTGCCGGCAGCATTGTACAATTCTTGAATATTCTGATTGACAAGATCATTACCGATACTGGCATAGAAGTTTGCCACTAAGTCAAAGTTCTTATAACCTAAGTTCAGATTAAGTCCCATCGTCATATCAGCCCATGGAGAACCAATCTTTGTACGGTCATCTGCATTCAATTGTCCGTCTCCGTTTATATCCTTAAATCGAATATCGCCAACTTGTGCGTTAGGTTGTAAGAACTGTCCTTTGTTATTAGTATGACGATTCACTTCAGTCTGATTCTGGAAGATACCGTCAGCCACATATCCATAGAAGAAAGCAGGCTCTTCACCTTCTATTGTCTTTGTCTTTTCACCATTTCCATACAATGGGTCTTTATCGCCTGTCAACTCTGTCATATTGACGTTGAAAGTAGTCAAGTTTAAAGTAGTTCCAAAGGTAAAATCTCCCCAACGGTCATTGTAGCTGATTGCCATTTCAAAACCTTTGGTACGCATAGAACCTACATTTGTCCAAATCTTGGCATCACCCGGGTAGCCGGAATAACTGGGATAAGCTTTCTGAAAAAGCATATCTTTAGTATTCTTTATATAATACTCAAAAGATCCCGTTAAACGATTATCAAATAATCCATAATCAATACCAAAGTTATAATCTTCTACAGTTTCCCATTTCACATCCTCATTTTTAACCAAACTGGGGTAAACAGTATTCACCACATTATCGCCCAATACATAGTAACCTTGTCCTAATTGAGACATATAAACTCCTGAAGGTAGATTCTGATTACCTACACGCCCCCAACCTATTCTAAGTTTAAGGCTGTTAAGTACAGATTTTATACTTTCCATAAACGGCTCATTAGACATACGCCAAGCTATAGAAGCTGAAGGGAAAGAAGCCCATTTATTCTTGGACAGGAATTTGGAAGAACCATCCACGCGATAAGTAGCTGTAAGATAATACTTATCATTATAATTGTAAGTTAGTCTACCTAAATAAGACAAAATAGAAGTGGTAGAAGAATTACCTCCGGTCTGTGGATTGACGGTACCAGCATCCAATTCATGTAAATTATCTGAGTTGTTGGGCATTTTTTCATAGCTTCCCCACAAAGTAGTACTATTCCATTCTTCCAAGGTGTTACCTACCATAAAAGAAAAATTATGCTTATTTGCAAAAGTTTTTAGGTATGTCAATGTATTCTGCAAACTCCAATTACGATAAGTGGGTTTGTTACGCGTGAACTTGTTGTTCGTCTGAAATTCATGAGCTGCATCAATAACAAAATCCGGTGCAAACGTATTGGAAATTCGAGTATCTAAGTCTATAGAGAATTGAGATCTAAATATCAAATCTCTTATCGGCTTAATTTCAAGATAGGCAGAAGATGACAAAGCATAAGAATTATTACTTTGATTCCATCTGTGAACATAACCAACTGGATTCCAAATTTGAGAAGGAGAACGGGAATATACACTATATTCATTTTCAGTACCATTTAATTCATCCTCTGGTTTAAAAATGGGGGTAATAGGATCCACTCTGTCAAAGTCCGACCAATTAGTAGGATTCCCCCATGATTCATAACGCGGATTTAATGAGAATCCAGCTGAAAAATACTTATTAAATTTATAATCATTGGTAAAACGAGCTGTAAATCGCTTATATCCTCCCTTCTGGTAGAAAGAATCTTGCTGAAAATAATTTAAACTAACCGAATACTTATTCTTCTCCGTTCCACCCTGTACACCCAAACTTGCATTCAATTGAGGGGTAAACTGACGAATACCCGCATCCCACCAATTTGTTGTTTTACCTGCAAAAGAAGCGGGATTTTCAAATTCCTCCGGATAGCCGGCCTGGCGGGCGGCTGTATTCAATATTTCAGCATACTCCACAGCATCTGCCATATTATAAGGATTTTTCATTTCCTGTACGCCATAATGCATATCGAGATAGAATGAAGGTTTGCCTTCCACTCCCTTACGAGTAGTAACCATAATAACTCCATTTGAGGCACGACTACCATAAATGGCACTGGCAGAAGCATCTTTCAAGACTTCAATGCTCTCAATCTCATTAGGATTAAGGAAATTGATTCCTTCGCCCATAGGAACCCCATCAACCACATACAATGGGTCAGTGGACAAGTTGATGGTAGAGAAACCTCTAATCAAAACCTTTGGCTGACCACCTGGATTCCCTGCTCCTACAATTGTTACACCAGCCACCTTTCCTTGAAGACTTTCGGTAGCATTGCTTACATTCATTGATCTCACTTCTTTTCCTTTCACAGAAGAGATGGAACTTGTTAAATCACTTTTTTTCTGTACGCCATAGCCTACTACCACCACTTCTTGAAGCAACTCTGAATCTTCTACCAAAGTTACATTAATGACAGTTCTATTCCCTACCTTTTCTACAATGGTTTTGTAAGAGATAAAAGAGAATGACAGTTTGGAATCTATTCCAGCTACTGTTATACTGTATTGTCCATTCACATCAGATATACTACCATTGGTAGTTCCTTCTTCTTGGATATTAACACCTATCAGAGGCTCATTTTTGTCGTCAACAATAGTTCCTCGAACCTTTATCTGCGCATTAGCTGTAAGGTAGAAGAAGAAAACAACAAGAGAAAATATAATATTTCTTTTCATGACTATATACATGATTTAATGATTATTCTTTCAATAATTTAGCACGCGCAATCTCAGTATCAATAATGAATTTATAACTTCCCTTTTGATTTACCTTCAAGTAAGGTTGGCTTGAACCCATATAATCAATAATACCATTTTCAAGTAAGCGCCAATATTTACTCCAGCCCGGATAGGTAATGGTTACATTAAGCTGGGTTTCGTTCAATATAAGAGTCCGTCCAAGTATATATGGATTTTCCGCGTCCGGTGTGAGTAGACAGTTTTTATTAGAGGGATCCCATCCGGCACCTTCAAATCCGTAACCACACATCGTGATATCAGGAGAATCGTGCACAGCTGAAGAAGGTATATAAGAAGTCACAGTATATGTTTGCTCTTTGGTATTTGCCACAATCTCATAGTATCCCTTTGTTGGTAGCACTATTGGTGCGGCAGAAGGACTATTTAGCAATTTACCGTTCTCTTCTGATACGCCAAAGCAGTGAGGTTCAAAAGCGCTCTCCTGTCCCAAAAAGTAGATTTCCTTATTATCACAATCCGCATAATATTTGAAAGTAAATATACCATTTGATTTTTTATGATAAAGCATCGGTACTCCACAAACATCGGCTGTTAAATCAGTTCCCTTAGGAACATCGGCCAGGAACAAAGTAACCATTTCACTGGAAACAATATATTTAATTTTCTGTGTTTTCCTGTTAGCTTCTACAAAGTTATCAATTGCTGTTATTTTTAGTTCATACTCTTCCGGTTTGGATGGTAAAGAATAAGTTTTGTTGAAAGAGTACTCTTTCTCGCCGTTTAATTTGATTCTTTCCATGATACCCAATATCGGTTCTTCCACATATACTGAATCTAAGCCTGAATCATCAGTGACTTTAAAGGAAAGTGACAATTCCATCTTGCTTTCCAATAGCTGTACTGTTCCGTCTTGTGGTGATACATTTGAAAAATTAGGAGCATTAAAGTCTCCATCCAAATGTAATGTAAGCTCTTTGGTCACAACATTTCCAGAAACATCCTCCAGTGCAAGATTTACTTTATATACATCTTCATTTTTCGTATCCTTTGGTGCCAGAAACTCATAAGCCAACTCATATTCTGTAACTAAAGTATCTGTCGGGAATACAATTTCCTTATCCAGATAAAATTCTGGAATCACAATTTTCAAAGACTTAAGGCCTAAATCATCTTTTAAATCAGCCTTAATCACAAACTTTCTGTTGGGATTAGAATACAATTCATCACGCAACACTTTTATTTCCGGGGCATCAGATGTAGGATAGGAGATACCCTCATCGTCCGAACATCCCATAAAGCAAAGCAGCATTAATAATGCTGATAATCTAAATAAACTCTTCATAATATTAATATTGTTGTTAACTAATAGTTTATTTCTAAGTGAATTACTGTACAGGGAAATGTGTCGATTCTGGCACATCCCCGTACAATAAGAGTAATCACATCCTGAACACTTGTTTATTCACATCAAGTCTTTTCACCTTTTCATAATATTCTTCTGCTAATTCTTCCTCTCCTATACCACTATATCCTAATGCCATAACATAATAGCAATGAACCTTGTTACGTACATTCAGGTCATCCTCCCAGATCGCAAGCTCTGGTAAGGATACTGCGAAATAATCGATTTTGCATTCATCGAAGAGATGCTTCTTGCCGTGGTCTATCAGCTTGTTGAAGCGGCTACGTGCTTTGCTCTCTTCTCCTAATGCCCTCCAGGCAAGTCCTTGATAGAAAATCTTGTCAGGTTGTTGGTCATTGTAATAGAATGCCTGTTGAGGCTCGCTGGAACCTTGTGTTGCTTTCATTAAGTATTTTATGGATTCGGCTTCGTTGCCCAGCTTTTGGTAGGCTATTCCTTTATAGTAGTCTACCTCATTCTCTTCGGCGTTGATCAGTTTACCCTCACCTAATTTATGCGGATAATGATCAGTCTCTTTTAAAAGACTGATGGCTTCAAGATATCGCTTTTCCTTAATAGCTTTTTTGGCAAGTTCTACCCGACAGAGAATATATTGCCCTGTAACTTTACCTTCGCCACCTTCCCACGGATGGAACTTCCGTGCGGCTATCAGTTCTCTTGCCTTTTCATAGTTGCCTAATTGATTATAGAGGGTTATTCGTTCTATGCATAAGTCATCCCGCTGTGCCACCAGTTCCAAATGTGCCTCTAGAAAGGTCAGGCGTTCTGCATGGGCTCGTCCCATTTTCTTATATAGTTGATCCAGCTCCATAAAGATGCGTGAGTCCGTTTGGTCCAGTTCAAATGCTTTCTCCAACAATCGGCATGCTTCTTCTTTCCTGCCTTTTTTGTTGTAATAAGCCAATGAAAGGTTGCGCAGAGCCGTAGGGAACTGATTATTTATCTCTACTGATTTCTCCCAGCATACAGTAGCTTCTTCATAACGGCGGTGTGCATACCAGAAGTTCCCCAGATAATAAGGAGCCTTGAAATCCTCTGGATTCATCTTCATAGCATCTGTCAGTACATTGACTTCATCGATTCTGTTTGGAAAACACTTGTCAGGAGATAGGCTTTGTGCCTTCTTATACCATTTCTGGGCTGTTTCTTTATCTCCTGCCATTGATGCAAAGTATCCTAACATATAAGCAGCTATTGGATAAATATTGGTTTGTTCGTCTATATAAGTATGCATAATCCGGGAAGCTTCTTCATACATTCCTGCGGATGAAAAATCAAATGCATATTCAATATAGTTGTGTACACTACCGTTGAGGATACTTAGCATTTCCTGCAATTCTACCGGATTGCTTTCAATGAAATATTTTTCAAATCGGCATCCCAAATTAAACTTATCGATAATCAATGATTCCTCAATAAATTTCAAGGCTTCTTCAGTCTTTCCTGAATGTCTCAGGATAGAAGCTTTTAACTGGCGTGCTTTATGATTATGCCA
Organism: Bacteroides sp. Phil13; assembly: GCF_001940965.1. NCBI lineage: Bacteria > Pseudomonadati > Bacteroidota > Bacteroidia > Bacteroidales > Bacteroidaceae > Bacteroides > Bacteroides sp. Phil13. The sequence continues at coordinate 103,271 of NZ_MSHA01000032.1, forward strand.
GTTGTGGATGAGAGCCAGATCTATATGTTCCAAAGCGGCAGTCCAATTCTCTCTGATACAATCTATCTGTGCCACACCGAAGTAGCCTGCATCTCTCCAAGCCGCATTCCATGTGGCTTTATAATAGGCACTATATGCATCATCATACTTACCCTGCATCTTCAGGCTCCACCCCAGATTATAATAGGGTTCTCCATCATAAGGATTAGGATTACGCTCTGTTAATGTTTTTATGGCTGTACGGAAATACTGTTCAGCTTCTTCAAATTTACCTCGGCGCATATTCAGCAACCCTACGGCATTATTGCAACGTATATCTCCCGGTTCTCTTTCCAATGCTTCCATGTAGTAAGCCATTGGGTCATAGGTCGCATGCCGATATTGCTCCAGATGTAACCCAGTCAGGAATAATTGCTCTATGGAAGCTATCTCCTTGGGTTGTTTGGCTGCCTTAGCAGCATCCGGAGTTGGTTTTATTTCAGGCTTATCAGCTTTATATTTCAAAAGTAGTTTGCCATTGTTATCATACAAGGATAAAATAAGGTTTTCGGGTAACTCTTTTGTTATATTTATCTGACTTTTAAAGATATTTTCTGGCGAAAGTGTGGTTATTTTGTCAAATAACACCTTTCCTGTTATATCTTTTAATTCTATTTTGATGTTTTCTTGCTTACCGGTTGCATATACAATGATGTGTGCGGTGTTATCTGCAACATCCAGATTCAAAATGAAATCTTTGGTCGCATTCTTTACATATCCCACTTCACTATATGGCAGGAAGTATTGCTTCCATGACTTTTCCTCATAAGGTTGTAACCATGTGAAGTCAGGCTGGTTATCTGTATAAACACCTGTCATCAATTCGATGTAAGGACCATCTTCATCGGTAAGGTTTCTGTCCCATGCAATACCAAAATCACCATTTCCCCAAGTCCATTGTTTCTTTCCCGGTGAGAGGTGATGATCGGCTACATGTAATAATCCTGCCTGTATATGTTCTTCATATCCGCCTACAAAGTCATAGCGTGATTTAATGGCCATGTATGAAGTGGGGACAGGGATATTCTTATATTTGGAAATATCGACACCTTCCGAATAGTCCTGTTTGTAATATATGCCTGTAGCTATAGGAAAATTGGATACATCTCTTTTCCCATGATCGAAAACAGCATGTACATCGGGTGGAAAAACCGAGTGATAGTGGTCGTTCACAACAACGGCAGGGTTCGCCCACCAAAGGAAAGTTTGGGGGAACGGAGTTCGGTTATAAACCTTCACATTAATTTCCAGATAAGCTTTGTCCGGATGAAGTGTGAATCCCTGCATCCCTTTCGTATTGAACATACGCTCTACTTCATTGCACCAGACCGTTTTACTACCGTCTGCATTTTCTTCAATCATACAGTCGGTAGGTAAGTATGTACTTGGACGATGATGCTGAGGCCAGTTGAATTCAATTCCGCCTGATATCCAAGGACCGGTCAAACCTACTAAGGCTGGTTTAATGACTTGGTTGTAGTAGACAAAGTGACGTTTCTTCACTTTGTCATAAGCCATTTGTACTCGCCCTCCCAATTCCGGCAAGATCATAATTTTAAGGTATTCGTTTTCGAGGAAGTAGGCCTGATAGTCTTTTTCTTTTTTCTCGTCGCATATCTTTTCTACGACAGGATAAGGGTAAACTACTCCTGAACTTCCTTGATAAACACGCTTTTCCAGAAAGATGGGATTTTTTTCTTCCTCTCCGATTTCATAAGTCGGAAGTTTGATTGTTTCTTTCCAAACTTTCACAATTCCTTTTTCTGAGAGGGTCGGTTTAATTAAATATTCTGTAATTTTCTCCATAAGGTATTTATTGTTTTTTTAGACAATAAGGGTAAGTTAAGCGATGATTTCTTGTCATCGTTTAAGTAAGATGTAATTCAATAAATGATATGTTGTTTTTAACTAGTTAATTCTTTCTCAATGCTTTCCAGTGATTTCCCTTTTGTTTCGGGTAATTTGATTTTGATGAATACAAATCCGAGAATACAGATGATTCCGTACAACCAGAAAGTACCATAGGCACCTAATCCGGAATTTAATAAAGGGAATGTATATGTCAGTACAAAACAAGCTGCCCAAAGAGAGAAGGTGGATACTGCCATTGCCATACCACGGATACGGTTTGGGAAGATCTCAGATAATACGACCCATGTAACGGGAGCAAGTGTCATTGCATAGCATGCTATAGCTAATACAACCATAATTAGTACGGCCATTCCGGTTATATTGAGGTAGTAACATATGCCCATGATGATATAAATGATGGCAAGCCCTGAAGCTCCGAATAACATAAGGGAGCATCTTCCCAACTTATCTACAGTGTACATACCTACAAAAGTGAATATTACGTTCGTCACTCCTGTTACTACAATATTGAATAGGATATCAGAAACACCGTAACCTGCAGCTGCAAAGATTTCCTGGGCATAATTAAACACTACGTTTAGTCCGCACCACTGCTGGAAGGCTGCAATAACGATGCCTATTAATAATATTCCCGGTATCTTGCCTTGAAAAAGCAGGCGGATATTTAACTTCTCTTTGGTGACATTTATAACTGTTTTAATGCTTTCAATTTCTTTTTTGGCATATTCTTTTCCACCTATGTGGCTCAAGATATTTTCAGCTTTACCGTATTGTAATTTTGTAGCCAGCCAACGGGGACTTTCGGGAATGAAGAATATAAGGATAAAAAAGAGTCCCGAAGGTACTACTTCTGCCCAGAACATCCAACGCCATCCCATTTGCCCATTCCATGTTTCCAGAATGTTTTCGCCGGGAACTACCGGGTCAGCGATCAACCAGTTGACGAACTGGGCTGCCAGAATACCTAATACGATTGTCAATTGATTGATCGATACGAACTTCCCTCGTACATGGCTGGGTGATACCTCGGCTATATACATGGGAGATAAGTTGGAAGCAATGCCGATGCCAATACCACCGAATATGCGGTAAAAGATAAACCAATTGAGGTCATTGACAGCTCCTGTACCTATTGCAGAAACGGTAAAAGTGATAGCTGCTATTATCATCAAAGGTTTACGCCCATATTTATCAGATAAGCTACCTGCAATTGTTACCCCTATTAAACAGCCGAGAATGGCACTGCCCATGACCCATCCCTGCATACCGGGAGAATTCTCAATTGCAAAGAAGATTTCATAGAATGGTTTGGCACCTCCAATGACTACCCAATCGTATCCGAAGAGTAGCCCTCCCATGGCAGATACCAGCGAAATAAGTAATAGGTAAAAATTGTTGCTAAATGGTTTTGTTTTCATGATATACGATTTATTGTATGGCAAATGTATGCCATTAAACTTAATAAAAAAATGCAGATTGTTATCAATTTAATGTATAATCTTATTATATTTATGGCTGTAAATGCTTGAATGTATTGCTTGAATAAGCATTCATGTAAAATACTATGATATATATGTAAAATACTACCAAAATCAGATACTATGGAAAAGGTTGCAGAAGGTTTTAAAGGAGAGAAGGCTATCGTTACACCTTATAATATACGTAACCTTCAACGAGAGAATAATATTACAAAACAATTATTCGTCAGTCATATTGGATACTATCCTCATGCAGAAAATCATTTTAGGGAAAGGGAAAAAGGGACTAACGAGAATGTCTTTATATATTGTGAGAGTGGTTGCGGTTGGGTTAGTTATAAAGGTGAGAAGTATATCCTGACTAAAAATCAGGCTTTTATATTACCGGCTAATGAGCAACATGCATATGGAGCGGACGAAGTGAATCCCTGGAGTATCTATTGGCTACATTTCTGTGGCGAGGGCGTGGCTATGTTCTCCTCCATAATAGGTAAGGCTATATCTTTGGAGGAGTCGGATAAGAGCCGTTATGATGATCGCTTTCAACTATTTGAAGAAATGTATCAGAACTTGGAAATGGGATATAGTCCTGAGAACTTGGAATATGTTAGCTTTTGCCTGATGCATTTTCTGGCTTCTTTGAAGTATATTAATCAGTTCAGAGAAATAAAGAAGGTGAGAGAAACGGATTTTATACAGAAGAGCATTTCCTTTATGAAAGAGAATATGGAGAATAAGATTACGCTGGAGGATATAGCTCAGCATGTGGGCTATTCCGCATCTCATTTCAGTGCATTGTTTTCGGAGAGAACTTCTTATGCTCCAATGGAATATTATAACCAATTAAAAATTCAACGTGCTTGTTCGTTCTTGCAATTCTCCGATCTAAAGATCAAAGAGATTGCTTTCCGTTTAGGTTATTACGATCAATTCCATTTCTCGAAAGCTTTTAATAAAGAGATGGAAATTACTCCCAAAGAATATAGGAGGAGATATAAATAACTTCAGATATAATGTAAATGCCCCCTAAAAGTTTACTACAGACTTTTAGGGGGGCATTTTGTAATAAAGAGAAATTAGTTTTGCTAAGTTTTAGCTTTTGGGAGAGCTTAACCTCTTTCTATATACAATCACCATTATCATAATACCTATCACCATTAGGGCCAGTGCTGCATAGGCAACACCTTCTGTTACATGCAAGCTCTTCGGATCAAAGCGCATTTCAATGGTGTGTTTTCCAGCAGGTACATACATGGAGCGCAGGATATAGTCTGCACGGGCAATGTCGGCAGGTTCTCCGTCGATGGTAGCTATCCAGCCGTCCGGATAATAGATTTCGGAGAATACGACTACACCATCCTTTGAATTATTTGTTTCATAAACCAGACGGTTTGGCTCGTAACTCGTCAGGCATACGCTGGAAAGGCTGTCTTTATGAACGGTGGTAACACCTTTCAGAATATCTTTGAAGCGTGTATCTACTACGGCAGTTTCCGTTGGAAGTATAGTATTCAATGCATCCATTTCCTGATTTGCATTATCCACATATTCCACTTTATTTACGAACCATGCATTGCCGTAAGCATACGGGTTTTCGATAGGCACTGTCTGTCCTTGTCCGGCAGGAAAGATGAAATACTTCGTATTCAGCATGTTCAGGATGCGGAATTTGGAAGCATCCACGCTGTCCATTTCTCCGCCTGCGGTGGCAATAACCCGATAGATGGCTTGCATTTCAGGAGAAATGTGCCGTTCGATCATCTCCTGATAACGACGCAACTTGGCAGCATGATATCCGCCCACACTCTTGTGCCAGTAGGAAGTATTATTCTCGTTGAATGCATCTCCGGAGAAATTCAGTACACGGTAGTTCGGATCAGTGTCCTGCAGGATGATTTCGTCAGCTTTCGTTTTTTTGAAAGTATCAACTTGGGTAGAACGTGGAACGAATTGATCATCGTGCAGATAGCGCTTGTTGACTCCCCACATATCGATCACGCAAAGAATGGCAATGCCTGCAATAATATAGGGTCTCTTTAATTTTCCACTATAGTAAAGCCACAACAGTGCACAACCAATTACGATAATAATAAAGCTACGCAGTGCATCGGCACTAACCATTGCAGCACGCATTTCCGCCATATTAGAGAGGATGCCGGACAACTCGTTTGCAGGAATCATTTGCTGATTGACCGCATTCTGTAGCATTTGTGCTTCCTTTGCAGGGATGAAAGTCGAACTGAAAGCTCCGGGAATAATGGCTAATATCAAGGCTACGCCGGCAGTAAGTGCCAAGCTGACACCTATAAACTTCATCTTCTTCTTGAGTATCTCCGGTTCATCCAGAATCTTTTTCAGCGCAAAGATAGCTAGTAGTGGAATAGTAAATTCTGCGATAACGAGAATGGACGATACGGCACGGAACTTACTATACATAGGTATATAGTCTATGAAGAAATCAGTTAGTGGCATGAAGTTCTTGCCCCATGAAAGAACAATGGAGAAGAATGTAGCTCCGACTAATGCCCATTTCAATGGACCTCTAACTATAAAACAACCCAGGATGAAAAGGAAGAGTACAAAAGCACCTACATATACAGGACCTGAGGTCATCGGCTGGTCACCAAAGTATTGGGGTAATTGCTGGTATAGTCCGGAATAGGTTGGATTGGCTTTTTCCATGGCTGTCTCATTCAAGATGAGAGGCACGGAAGCACCACCTTTAAAGTTAGGCACTAACAAGGTCCAGGTTTCACCGATACCATAGCTCCATTGGGTGATGTAGTCACGGTCCAGCCCACTACTGGTTTGTTTGGCTGCATCGCCGGTTTCTACAAGCTCGCTTTTACCACGCATGGTTTCTTTGCTGTACTGGTAAGTGTGATACAGGTTCGACAGATTGACGGATACACCAATCAATGCAGCTACTACAAGCACACCACTGGCCTTAAAGAATTGTGGAAAGGTTTTATTACGCCATGCATCTTCAAAGTAGGCTCCTGCAATGAAGAGGATGACGAACAGGAAGTAATAACTCATCTGTACGTGGTTCGACAGAATCTGCAGGGCAATGAACAATGCTGTAACGATACCTCCTGCCAGATATTTACCCCGGTATGCCAGTACGATACCTGCTATCGTGGGCGGTATATACGCCAGTGTGATAAACTTCCAGATGTGTCCGGCAGATATCAGAATGAAGAAGTAGGACGAGAATGCCCACATTAATCCGCCTAACCCTGCCAGCCATGTAGGTATGCCGAATGCACGCAGCAGGATGAAGAAGCCCAGCATCAGAATAAACGTCAGGTTGACATATGTGGGTAAAAATAGTCGGTACACTTTCTGCACCCATGTCAGCGGTTGAGTTGAATCGTAGCTGGGGGCTATCTGGTAAGTCGGCATACCACCGAATAAGGAGTTAGTCCAGCGCGTATACTCACCGGTTTCCTGGCGATACAAGCTTGCTTCTTGTCCGGCACCTGCACCGGCAGCCGTGTCATGTTGGAAAAGAATGCGGTCTTCTATATCCGCCGGAAAGAAGTAGGCGAACGAAAGTACTGCAAACGTAAGAATGACCAGGAGGTCAGGGAGGAGCTTTTTCATAAAAACGGGGTTTTTATGAAATTGACAATTGACAATTGACAATTAAGCTGCGCTGTCATTCTGCATAGCCATTGTCAATTGTCAATTGTCAATTTCGTTATTTTAATAGCGATAGTGTTCGGCTTTATACGGTCCGTCTACAGTTACACCGATATAGGCAGCTTGCTCGGGAGTCAGCTTCGTCAGCTTCACACCGATTTTCTCAAGGTGCAGACGTGCTACTTCTTCATCAAGATGTTTAGGCAAACGGTAAACACCGGTTTCATATTTCTTGTTGAACAACTCGATCTGAGCTAATGTCTGGTTGGTGAATGAGTTACTCATAACGAATGACGGATGACCGGTAGCACAACCCAGGTTCACCAGACGACCATCGGCTAATAGAATAATGCTGTGTCCGTCGGGGAAATAGTAGCGGTCTACCTGCGGCTTGATGTTAACACATTTGATACCGGGATAATGTTTAAGAGCATCCACCTGGATTTCATTGTCGAAGTGACCAATGTTGCAGACAATTGCCTGGTCCTTCATCTGCTCCATGTGATCAATGCGGATGATGTCGATATTGCCTGTTGTAGTAACAAAGATATTACCTTGTGTACAAGCCTCTTCCATAGTTACTACCTCGAAGCCTTCCATTGCAGCTTGCAGGGCGCAGATCGGGTCTACTTCCGTAACCAGTACACGGGCACCGTATGAACGCATGGAATGTGAACATCCCTTACCTACATCGCCATAACCGCAAACCACTACTACTTTACCGGCAATCATTACGTCCGTAGCACGTTTGATACCATCGGCCAGAGATTCACGGCAACCATAAAGATTATCGAATTTAGACTTCGTTACTGAGTCGTTCACATTGAATGCCGGGAACAGCAATTTCCCTTCTTCCTGCATTTGATACAAACGGTGTACACCTGTCGTAGTTTCTTCTGAAACGCCACGCATTTCGACGGCTACGCGATGCCAACGGGTAGGATCTGCAGCCAATACACATTTCAGGATAGCATTCAGTTCTATTTCATCTTCCGCATGAACTTCTTTATCCAGAATAGAGGCAGTGCTTTCCGCTTCGTACCCTACGTGTATCATCATGGTAGCGTCACCGCCATCGTCAACGATTACCGTAGGACCTTTGCCGCCGGGGAAGTTCAACGCCTGAAGCGTACACCACCAGTAATCAGCCAGTGTTTCACCTTTCCAGGCAAATACGGGAACGCCACTTGCAGCGATAGCAGCAGCAGCATGGTCTTGAGTCGAATATATGTTACATGAGCACCAGCGTACTTCGGCGCCCAGTGCCACGAGGGTTTCAATCAGTACCGCCGTCTGGATGGTCATATGCAGGGAACCCATTATACGAGCACCTTTCAACGGTTTTGTTTCTCCATACTTTTCGCGAAGAGCCATAAGGCCGGGCATTTCTTGTTCTGCCAGATCGATTTCCTTGCGACCGAAGTCGGCAAGCGTAATGTCTGCCACCTTGTAGGGCAGAGTAGAGAATAATTCTTTAGACATATTAATCAATGATTTAAAATAAAAAGTGATGCAAAGATAGAACATTCTGATTAGTAGGGCAAAAGCTATTGGTTTTTTTTAAATAAAAGCTCGCAATATATGTTGATATAATTGAAAAGAATAGTATATTTGTTGCCCGAATGTAATACTCAACAACATATCGGCCTTGAAATGAAGGACTATAAAGATAAAACAAAAGAAGAACTACTGGAGATTATCCGGAAATTAGAGGAGCAATTGGAAAATCGTACTCTTCCGGATTCTTCATGCCAGGATGAAGACTTGGAGCGCTTCCGTAAGCAATACGGTAAAGAAATTCTGGACGCTATCCCGGATATGTTGACTGTTTTTGATTATAATCTGGATTATATAGAACTACTGTCCTCTCCTGATACCAATCATGTAGAGGGATTATCCGGTGAGGATAAATCACATCCTAATCTGAAAGATATAGTACCGGAATCAGAATACCGCAAAATCCGGGCGAATATGGAGAAAGTGATGCGTACCGGTTGTCCCAGCATAGGAGAACATTCATTGTGGTTTGAAGGAGAGATGCATCATTATGAAAATCTGGTATGTCCTTTGGGAGATAAATATTTATTATGTATGTGTCGGGATGTGACGAGCCGGGTGAATGCGCTACGTGAACTGGCTGCTGCCCGTGTAAAGGCAGAAGAGTCCGATCGATTAAAATCTGCGTTCCTTTCAAATATGAGTCATGAAATCCGTACTCCATTGAATGCGATTGTTGGATTCTCAAGGTTGGTTATCGATTCGGGGCACGAAGGAGACAAGGAGGATTATTGCAATATTATCGAGAAAAATTCGGAATTGTTGTTGTGTTTGTTTAATGATATTCTGGACTTGTCTGAAATGGAATCAGGGACTTTGGAATTTGTTCGTGAGAAGGTGAACCTTTATCATGCTTGCCTTGAAGAATATGACAGGCATCGGTTGAAAGTAAATAAAGGCGTGATTTTGATACTGGACGATGTGGATGAGGAGTTGTGTGTGATGGGAGATCGAATGCGCATTATGCAGGTATTGATGAATCTGTTGAGTAATGCTGCTAAATTTACTCCTACCGGAGAAATACATTTTGGTTATCAGTTACGCGGCAATATTGTACAGTTCTACGTAAAAGATACGGGTATTGGTATTCCTGCCAACCGGGTGGCGAAGATTTTCGAACGCTTCGGCAAGATTAATAACTTTGCACAAGGCACCGGGCTGGGGCTGACTGTTTCCCGTATGTTGGTGGAACGGATGGGTGGACGCATTTGGGTACGTTCCGGTGAAGGAATAGGAACGACATTCTTTTTTACACTACCATTGGGATAATTAAAAACTACGAAATTAAGTATAAGAAAATAGGCTGCAACATAATCGTGCAGCCTATTTTCTTATATTTAGTTCTTTAGATTATCTCAATTCCTTGTTCCTTGCAAAGTTGTAATCCTACATCTTTCAATTTGAACTTCTGTATCTTACCACTTCCCGTCATTGGGAATTCCTCAATGAAGAATACATATTTAGGTATTTTATAACGTGAAATCTTGCCTGCACAGAAGTCGCGTACATCCGATTCGTGTATATCTGCCCCTTCCTTCAGGATGATGAAAGCGCCTACTTCTTCACCATATTTTTTTGATGGAATTCCGGCAACTTGTACGTCCTTCACGCCTTCCAACTTATAGAGGAATTCTTCTATCTCACGCGGGTAGATATTTTCACCACCACGGATAATCATATCTTTGATGCGTCCGGTGATGCGGTAATTGCCGTTTTCATCTTTCACGCCAAGGTCACCGGAGTGAAGGAAGCCATTCTTGTCGATTACTTCGGCTGTAGCTTGCGGATTCTTATAGTAACCCTTCATGTTGTTATAGCCCCGGTTGCACATTTCGCCTTGTACACCTACCGGGCATTCTTCTCCGGTTTCAGGATCGATAACCATGACTTCGGTATGTTCAAAATCATGTCCTACGGTATTGCAACGGACATCGAATGGGTCGTCAATGCGTGAGGCTGTCATACCCGGCGATGTTTCTGTCAAACCATATACACTCGTAACTTTCATATACATCTTTTCTTCCACCTGCTTCATCAGTTCCACAGGGCAGAGCGAACCTGCCATGATGCCTGTGCGCAGGCTGGACATATCGAACATATCGAACATGGGATGATGCAACTCGGCAATAAACATGGTGGGCACACCGTATAGAGCTGTGCAGCGTTCTTTATGTATAGAGGCAAGAACTACTAGCGGGTTGAAGCGCTCTATCATGACTTCCGTGCAACCATGAGTCAGACAGTTCATTGTGGCAAGCACTACACCGAAACAGTGGAACAGAGGTACACAGACACATAGTTTGTCATCGGCTGTGAACTTCATATGCTCTCCCGTCAGATAACCATTATTGGTAATGTTATAGTGGGTGAGCATAACTCCTTTCGGAAAACCGGTGGTACCTGATGTGTATTGCATATTTACCACATCATGGCAGGTTACCTGACTTTTCAGATTATTCAGACATTCGTCTTCCACATTGTTACCCAGTAGGAGAATTTCAGCCGTATTGTACATACCACGATGTTTCTCCTGGCCTACGTAAACAACGTTGCGCATGTGTGGGAAACGTTTGCTTTTCAGGTGTCCGCGTTCGCAGTTTTTCAATTCTGGCAGCATGGTATATGTCATTTGCACGAAGTCGCTGTCCTTTTCACCGTTCACGATGCAGAGGGTATGCATATCTGAATTTTCGCACAAGTATTCCAGTTCGGCTTGTTTGTAATTGGTGTTTACGGTTACATAGACGGCACCGATTTTGGCGCAGGCATATAGTAGCGTAAGCCAGTCGGGGACGTTGGCAGCCCATATACCTACATGGGTTCCGCGTTCTACACCAATAGAGATTAGTCCTTTCGCCATGTCGTCTACCCGTCGGTTGAACTGGCTCCAGGTGAAGCGTAGGTTGCGGTCGGAATAAACAATGTATTCTTTATCGGGCGTAGTCTCTGCCCAGTGCTCCAGCCATTGGCCGAGTGTTCTTTCGTAAAGCATAAATGAAGTGATAATATTATAAAAGTGATAGGATGGTAAGATGGTATGGTGATAAGATTAGAATAGTAATCCTATCATTCTACCATCTTACCATCCTACCATCCTTAAATGGGTGTATAGATTACTGCAAGAATTTTTGCTGCTTTGCCTTCGTAAGCATGCACGTGGTGCGGAACGATGGAGTCATAATAGATGCTGTCTCCTTCTTCAAGCAAGTATGTATTTTTGCCATAACTGATTTCCATAATACCTTCCATAACCATAATAAACTCTTCACCTTCGTGTGAGGAGAGTACGAAATCGCTGTCTTCCGTAGCGGCTACGTCGATGATGAAAGGTTCCATGTGGCGGTCTGCTTTCGACTTGGACAGGGAATGATATTCCATGTGCTTGCGGCTCTGGATAGCATTGTTAGAGAAACTAATGGTGTCCTTGGATTCCGTTTTGCGGCAGATAGCAGGACCCGTTTCGTCCTGGTCGTCAAGGAAAGTTCCCAAGCGTACACCTAGTACGCGGGCTATCTTGATGAGTGGAGCCAATGAAGGCAAATCGATGTTGTTTTCAATGCGTTCAATCTGTTCTACGGCTAAGCCGGAACGTTCGGCCAACTGCTCAATACTGATTGACTGGCTTTCACGGAGCGACTTGATTTTTTCTCCGACAATCTTGCTTGTATCCATAATTGATAATGTTTTTCTCCTATTAGGTTATAAATTGTATTGTTAAACTGCAAAAATAAAACAAACTTTTACTTGGTGCAACAATACACGAAGAAAAGTTTTCTATATTTTTTGTCTATTCAATATAGGCTTTATTAGTTTACAATTCTATTGATCCCGTCAGTATTGGCTTTATTTTTCTGTAATATGTTTCTGACGCTATTCAGATTATATTTGATAGAGACTGTAACGTTTCAGCTGTCCAGATCTAATATTTTTTGTGACTAGACATTATCGATGTTAGTGATTGAGTTGGGCAGAACCTTGTGCAAAATATCATTGGCTGAGATGATTACCAGAAGCCTGTTATCCTTGAAGAATGTTTTCAATATAATTGGCAATTTGATAGAGAATGCCGTGAAATACTCCGATCAGTCTGTGCATGTAGTTATAGATTGCCTTTTGCTGGATCACAAACTGATGATACGCGTGACTGCTAATGGCATTGGAATTCCGGCAGCCGAGCAAAGCCGTGTATTCGATAAGTTTTATCGTGGCAGCAATATTCCGGACTACTCGTTACCGAGCATCGATTTAGGATTGAGCTATGTGAGGCTATTGGTGGAAGCGCATCGCGGTACTATCATCAGGGAGAAAAGACCAGAAAGAAAGGACACCCCAAAACATTTGATGGCAAGATTGATGTGAGAAACCTTGATTACAGTCGCATGGAGAAATTGGGCATCCACGAAAAAGAGGGAGAACTCTATCCCTTGATTGCCTATTCAAAAGCATTGAAACGCAATATATGGTTGGTGATATGGAGCACTCCCTAAAGAGTACATAGACTCTATTTCTCCACTGACACACAGATGAGCGGGAAGAATTATCCAATATTACCGAACAAGGTCTCAGATCGAATTTTGCTTTAGGGACAGCAAGCGGTTCACGGACCTGTATCACTCCCAAGCAAGGGATATCAACCGGTTGAATTTTATGTTCAACGCATTAATGACAACTGTGAATGTGGCAAAAATAATGATGAAGGAGAATAGGATACCATTTTCTATGGATACACCAAAGAACCTGATGTATATCAAATGATTTTTTTGACTGTCTGGGTTTAAGCCGAACAGAAACATAAATGCAAAGCTGGTCAAAGAACTAATCGATATAGTCTAATTACAGGGCAGCATGAATATCTTAAATACGATATAATTTTATTATGAACCATTGTATATAGATACATAATAATCCCGTGAGATTTGCTATCCAATCCCCATTACGACTGGAATCAGATGTAACGAGAACGAATGGGCACACCACCCACCACTTTGTCATTCTTCCGATATGCTATGTAACACAAGTGTTCTCACACACAATACCTCTATGGCTGAATGCTGTGACGAAAAGAGGCAAAGCGCATTTCTTTGTCCGCTTTTCATGTTGGAGATATCCATTTTTTGATTTTCCTATGAGAGTGTGTCATGATTCAACATAATAAAAAGTTTATCTATTTGTCTTTTTGACACACTCTCTTGGAAAATCTGTTTGGTAACCGATACTTATTTGTTGAAACTGTTAATTTGCAGTTCCCAATCTTTATAGATTCCTGATGCAGATGTAACACGGTATCTAAAAGACTTGGCTGAATAATCTCCCAAAGTACCCAACTTAGGCGCACCATCCAATGGCGTTACTGAAGCCGCATGCGATACAAAAAAGGAACAAGCAAGTGAAGACAGGGTTACTTTGTTTCTTTCCTCTTGGGTAAATGTGTTATCTGTACCGGGAACTGTAATGTCAACGGTTATCGTTTGGTTTTCACTATCGATGGAATAATTTGCGGATAACTCCTTAAAATAGAGTGTATAGATGCCTTCTATATCTGATTTAATAGCCCATCTGTGCTCAAAAGCAATAGATGTGATCTCACATTCTGTTGAGTATTCCACTTCATCCAATCCGTCTTTCAAACATGAACTGAACAAAAGGGGAAGGGCAATCAACGCGATTATATATATATACTTTTTCATAAAAAAATATTTAAATTATTGTTATTCCCAGTTTTTATTCTGCCATAAGTTCTCATTCTCTATAAGTTCACTTTGTGGAACAGGTAGTAAATATCTCTTTTTAGGCGTAAAAATGAAATTGTGATCACTTTGTGGAACTTGTATCTCGCGATAGAAATAGGCGTTAGGTTTCATAAAGTCTTCTTCCACCATATAATCTCCGGGCACTTCTATCTCCAGTTTTTTAGTCGGGTTATTACCCCGGTTTAGTTCCGGTATGATTCCGCCTTTTTCTCCTGTAGGATATCCTGTCGTAGGATCGGTTACTCCCCACGAAAGAGCTGTACGAAGTAGTGTTAAATAACGATCGTTTTCCATATTCAGTTCCGCAACTCTTTCGTCAAGATAAATCATCTTCAGTTCACCTCCTGTCTCCGTGGTTAACGCTGGTAACCCCCCATGCTGTACACGTGTCTTGTTTATATACTCCTTCGCCTTGGCTTCATTGGGAGTAGATAATGACAGGTAAGCCTCTGCTACATTTAAATAGCATCGTCCCAAACGAAAAATAGGATTTGTACAATTAAGATTTCCGACAATTTCTCGATATTGAGGGACTCTCTTCGAATACAAAATGCCTGTCATAGAACCCATCTCACGTGCTTTATCTACATACGAGTCGCGATGAATATTTCCACCCGTGCGAAAATAAATTGTATTTCCTAAGAACTCACTTCCATCATGCACAAAAGTTCCGGCCAAACGCTGATCTCTTCTACTATACATCAAATCTGAAATGGAAGTATAGGACGAGGTCGGTTTCAATTTCCGCTTTTCGCGCATAGCTCCCGGAACCCATCTGTCTTCTTCCATTACAATATCTATATTTTCTGCAAACAATTGAGATTCTTCAAATCGCCGTGCTTTCCTATCCAAATCGATTACATAATAGGCTTTTTCAACCATTTGTGGGTCAGGCTGTATTTGCGCCCCTGCATTAGTCATGCTATACCCTTTATCTAATGACTGAAAAGATTGATTGATATTATTATTTAATAATGCTGTGCCAAAGTTCACTAAAAGTCGGTTGATATGAGAATAGGGGGCATCTCTGTACCCATACGATTCATTCATTTGCGATACAAGGATATTCTCCGGGCAGGTTTGTGCGTATGCGTAGTCACTAAACATATTTTTATACTCTTCTGCACCCGAAACCAAAGAATACTTTTTCAGGGCATCCAATTCCTCAACAGACTTTATTACTTTCTGATAATACGCATCTACATTTATTCCGTCATAATAGGAGAGGTAAGCCGCCCCATGCAAAGCAATTTCCGAAAGCAGGGCATAAGCCGAACCTTTGTTTATTTGTCCCGATGGGGCATCTGTGTTCAGCAAATTCGCTGCTTTTTCACACAAATCAATCGTATAATCATATGTTTCCTGCAAAGTAGCTCGTGGAAGTTTCAATTTTTGAGCAGCACTCTCGTCGCTACCGGCAACGGCGCCAATATCATCTAACACCTCATCGACAATAACCCAACCACCATATTTACGTGCCTGCATAAAATAAAACGCTGCCTTCAACAGATAGACTTGTCCCAACATATCGTTAGCAACACTTACCCCTATGCTATTTCGGGATTCTTCACTTGTCAAATGATTGATTGCAATATTCGTTTTTCTTATGAGCGAGAAAGCATCCCAGCCGAAATCCGTACTTGGAGTCCAGCCGGTATCATCTTTACCTCGTCCGGATAACCAATGACCCCAATAGAGATCTGCCTGGCAATCTGAATTGTAAGAATTATAATAGTCCCATCCATAATAGCCCTCGCCCCCCGATCTATAAGTGATAGGATCTCCGTTCCAATGTGAAAAGTAATTCAGGTTTTCATACATACCGTATATGTTCGCTTGCGCCAAAGACGCATCCATCCATACGTCATCTTCTGCTATCAAGTCCAGTGGTTTCTTGTCAAGAACATCCTCACAAGATGAAAACAAAACCGGCAATCCGATGAAAGCAGCTATAATGGAAAATATATTTATCTGTTTCATAATTCATTTCTGTTTTTTAGAATCCAAAATTAAGTACTAAAGAATAGGTACGCGTAATAGGATATCCGTAATTTTCCACATCACCTTGCTCGGGGTCTAAGTAATAATCATTAGCCTTAGAAATAGTGATGAGATTCTGTCCCACCAAAGAAAGTGTGAGGTTGGAAATCCAAGTGACGTTTTTTAAGAATTTATACTTGAAATCATATCCCAATTGTAAATTCTTTAAACGTATATATTTACAATCTAATTCCCAGAAAGTAGACCCTTGTTGGTTATTGGATTGCCCGTATCCTGTATCCGGAATAGGATAACGAGCATCTGTATTGGTAGGAGTCCAAAAGTCTAACTCTGAATTAAACCGCAGGCGACCCAGACCAACCGGTTGCCCATTCATACCAATAAGTTTGTAATTCTTACCGGAACCTTGGATCAAGCCACTCAAGGAAAAGCCTTTATAGGCGAGATTGAAATCTATACCATATTGCAAAATAGGTTTTGGTTGCATGCCATTATATATCCTATCATCAGAGTAGGTATTATCTGTATCGATGCGTCCGTCACCATTGACATCTATATATTGGATGTCTCCGGTTTTGAGATTGGTAGTCCATAAGGCATGGGGATTGTTTAACAAATCTTCGACGTTTTGGTACAATCCGTTTGAGATCCATGTTCTGGTTCCATCTGTCAATGTCTTTCCAAGAGAACTAATCAATGGGTTGGCACTTGTTGTAGGATCCTCATTAATAGATTTCCACACTTCGTCATAGAAAGAAAGATTCATGCCTACTTCATATCTTAAACTATTGTATGAATCCCGCCAATGGAGCGTAATTTCACTACCGGCTCTTCTAAACACATCATTAGACATCACTTTGGGTAAACTTGTACCGAGGGGTGTCTTATAGATATTGTTCGGACTCCGCAAATAATTCTTTGTGTCTTGTACGAAATAGTCAAATGTTGCACTCAAGCGATTATTGAACATTGAAAGATCAAGCCCGAAATTTGTGGAAGTGGTAGAATACCATGTCAAGTCCGGAGATACCAGACCGGGAGTGTTTATCAAAGGGGCACGTTGACCATTGATGTCCCATTGTGCCGAGCCCATACTCCAATTGGAATAATAGGCAAAACGCTCTCCGTCAATACCGGTTTTGCCCCAAGAAGCTCTCAGTTTAAACAAATCAATTTTCAATTTATCAGCCAGAGGACGGGCGAATGGCTCATCCGACAACACATAACCGGCAGAGACCGAAGGGAAATATCCATATCGGTTTCCCGGAGAATAGTTGTCACTACCATCAACACGTAAACTTGCTCCAACAACATAACGTCCCATATAGTCATAATTCAAGATACCAACATAGCCTAATCTGCCGGATTCGTTACTTGAACCTCCACTGGTCATATCCTTTTCCGGACCGGCAAAAATCTGATCTACAGATGAAGTCAGATACTCTTTCCGGCCTCCATTCAAACTTTCATAAGAAGATTCTGTTTGGTTATAGAAGAAAGAGACTCCCAAAGTATGCTTGTCGAAAAATATGTTTTTATACTGTAGACCTATGTTAAATTCATACTTCCATGAGTTGCTTTTTGTCATATTTAACGAAGGCTTAGTTGTAGCCGGTTGTACACTTCCGTCTGCTCGATACGATGGTACATAAGCATTGTTCCATGATTTTTCATTATATGAGCCTGTCTTATAATTTCCCACAAATAGTACTTTTAGCCCTTTTACTCCATATACATCCCAATCCATATTGAGCCGACTGTTCATAACCGGTTCACTGCTCTTGTTGTATCCACTCTCCGGGTCTAAGGATATATAAGTAGTATTGGCAAAATAGGTTCCGTCCCGATTCCATATTTTTTCTGTAGGAAATGATTTGCTAGCCCACATAATATCATACTCACTTGCTGCGGAATTTTTCCAGACAAAAGAGTTTTTCATGTCTAATCCGACTTTCAAACCTATATTCCGGAAATAGTGGGTGACATTTGCGCCAATATTGGCTCTCTGATACTGATTGATTTCCTTACCGCCAATAGGCTTTGCCAATGTTCCTTGATTAAAATATCCCAATGAAATATGAAATTGAGTATCTTTATTTCCTCCATCAACTGTTAATGAATGCCTGTCTGATTGCGCCACATTCCTCATAACAGCGTCACGCCAAAGCACGTTAGGATAGTTGTCGGGGTCCGAACCGGTTCGGTAGGCGTCCAATGCCTCTTGCGAATAAGTCTGCGCATACCCATACACTCTATCAAGAAAGTTTCGAGCCATAGCTAAGTCATACGAATTAGCATTTTCTTTTATGTTTGTAGGCTTATTAAATTGATGGTCAAACGTATAATTAATACGCGTTTTACCAATTGTTCCCGTTTTAGTTTTGACAACTACAATGCCATTTCCTGCCAATGCACCATATACAGCCGCGGAAGCAGCATCTTTCATCAGTGAAATAGATTCAATATCTTGAGAGTTCAAGAGATTAAAAGTCGCTTGGTCTTGTACTATACCGTCTATCACAAATAAGGGGGTTCCGCCACCACGGATGCTGATATTGGGAACAGAACCCGGCATACCCGAAGAATTAGTGATAATAGCTCCCGGAGTTCTACCCTGCAAAGCTGCCGATAAATCTGCGTATCCGCCAAGATTCTCAATCGGTTTTACATCGATCGATGTCACGGCATTCGTTATCTTTCTCTTTACAACTGTACCGTAAGCTACCACTACTACTTCATCCAAGCTCTTCGAATCTTCTTTCATGACAATACGAAGAGAACGGTTACCGTCATAAGATACTTCTTGACCCTGATAGCCCACATACGAAATAATCAATGTGCCGGGGACAGAAACGTTAGACAACTCAAAGTTACCATTCATATCAGTAATGGTACCGATTGAGGTATTACCTTTCACTATCACACTGGCTCCAATAATAGGTACATCATTCTCATCAACCACAGTTCCTTTAATCACTGCATTTGCGAAATTTTGCTCAATTGCCAATCTCCCATCATGGGATTTTGCAAAAGTTGGGAAAGATTCCACACATCCTATAGACAAAGATGCGGTCAGAAGTAGAACCTTACTCAAAAAGACATGTTCCTTTTTTCTTCTCATAATTCTTAGATTTAAAAAATGAATTTATATTAGATGTTATATGGATTCAACAATAGGTTTTTGAACATCAGTGCTTTTGCATTTTATTCGATATACTTTCTGTTAGCAAAGTATATACATTAACGTACATGGTATGTTACGCACAAAATGCACATAACGGATTACGTAATAACCTTCGATTCTTCAAAGTATCGTTTACTTCCTCTATTTCTATTATCCTTTATACAAAGCTCACGGCTAATCTCAGAGCTGTTATTAATCGCTCTAGATACAATAGGTATAGATACTCCCAGCATTTAGGTCATATCTTTTAATGAGGTTGGTTTTGAGTCTTTCATAATCATTCGAAAATAATATTATCACTAAAGTTTCTCATCGTAGCGATCACAAAATCTATTTGTATAATACTTTGAATCCGTAACCTTGTAGAGTTTCGCAAAAGTGGCGAAACTAACTAAAATGATGCTTTTGGGGGAGATATCCGTTTCTCAGATAAGCTCGTGTGAGCTTACTCCAATACCAATTGATAGTTACTCCCACGTTCGGTAGTAATCACATACATTCCATTTGTGCACTGACGGATTTCTACATCCTTTCCAGACGCATCTTTTACGCTGAGTATGGAAGTCACTGGACTATAGATGCGGCATACTCCACCAGAACCTGATAGGAACGAACACTTGCGTAGGCAATGTTGCTCCCATTCTATATTGAACGTGAAGTCTCCCACGGCGCGCAGCCCCTCAACTTTACCAGTCGGCCATTCCACAGGTAAAGCCGGTAGTAACTGAATGAAGTCTTGGTGACTTTGGAGCAACATCTCTGCGATGCCTGCCGTAGCCCCAAAATTTCCGTCAATTTGGAAAGGAGGGTGAGAGTCAAACAGATTCTCATAAACCCCTCCTTTGTCATTATCCATACTCACAATCGTTGTCGTGGAAAAGTTTAAGGCTGATTTTAAAAGTCGGTAAGCGTGGTTCCCTTCTCCAAGCCGTGCCCAGCAGGCTATCTTCCATGCCCGACTCCAGCCTGTACCCAAGTTACCTCGCGATTCTAAAGTGCGTTTGGCCGCTTCGGCAAGATCCGGAGTTTCATAATATGAAATCTGGTTGCCTGGATAGAGTGCTATCAATTGGGAAAGATGTCGGTGTTGGTTACCACATGTATCCAAATGTTGGGTATCTTTTTTCCATTCCTTAATCTGTCCCCACGTTCCGATGGCCACTCCATTATCCAGCTTTGCGAGTTTTTCTGTAAGTTCAATAGTGAAGCCTTCATCCACTTTCTTCCCCTGGCTACATAATGATTGCAATGCCTGTGATGTCTCACTGAAAAGTTGCCATACCAACTGCTGGGCATATGCCACTCCATCCTCCCACGGACCTTGTTCAGGCGACCACTCATCAGGGGCTATCAATTTTCCACTTTCATCCTCTTTTAGTCGGTCAAACCAGTATTCACATGCACTTTGCATAACGGGAAAAGCTGTATTGGCTAGGAAATCTATGTCCTGCGTATAACGGTAATGTTGCCATAGGTGCATGCAGTACCAAGCATTGACTGGTCGGTTGATGTTCCAGTCCGTATAGCCAAAGATGTTGTTTTGGGTCCGCATGGTCCAGCCTTTCAATCCTTCACTGTGTGCCACTTGCCGCCAGCTTCCTTTCGGACGTAAAGCCTCTGTGGCAATATACTTCAAAAAAGGAGAATGGCATTCGGACAGGTTGCACACTTCTGCTGGCCAATAGTTCATCTGCACATTGATGTTGCTGTGGATGTCACATTCCCAAGGTGGTGTATTGTTATTGTTCCAGATACCCTGCAGGTTGTTAGGCAAATCCATGCCACGCGAAGAGGCCAACATCAAATAACGGCCATACTGAAAATAAAGCATATCCAAATAAAGGCTTTCCCGATGGGAACGAACCAGTTCATCCGTCGGTATATCAGGTAGGGAGGCTCCTAAATCCAATTTCACCCGGTCAAACAACGACCGATAGTCTGCTAAATGCCTCTCTTTCAGTTGAACATAACTATGGAGAGAAGCCTGTTTCATTCGTTCAGATAAACGTTTATGTAACTGTTCTCTTGTTTCACCGACATAATCGGAGGAAGAAAGGCTAAAATTTGTGGCACCAATCAACAACAAAGTAACAGCATTGGCACCAGTCACTTTCAATTGATTACCCTCTGCAGTCAAGGTACCTCCTTCATTCTGTACCTTTAATTGGGCTTCGTACGAAAGCAGGTCAAGATGGTGCTGTAACAACAGCGCATTCTCTTCTATTGGTTCAGTTATTCCTTCCCGTCCGTCATTCAGCGATACGGTAAAGTTCAGCAGGCCGGTCTTACCTAAGGTTGTAAGACGAACTACAACCACTCCGTCGGGACGACTAGCAAAGTACTCGCGTACATAGTTCACTCCCTTCCAACGATAACTTACTTTCCCTATGGCATCATTCAAAGACAATTCACGCCGATAATCCGTCACCCCGCAAGTGTCCGTGCCCTCAAAGTCAATGTATACGTCGCCAAAGCTTTGGTAGGCTCCCCGTTTCTCCGTGCTGCCTGTCCAAAGTGTCTTTTCGTTGAACTGCACTTGCTCGCGAGTAATGCCTCCAAAGAACATGGCTCCCAGTTCTCCGTTGCCTATCGGCAAAGCGGAAGTCATCCAGTTCGTGGCCGAACGGGTATACCACAGCTTCAGTTCTGTTGGTGAATTCGCTTGTTGGCAGGAAACGAATAATGCTTCTAAACAGAGGATGGGAAAAAGCCAATTCAAAAGTTGTTGTTTCATAGTTATTCTTATTCTAAAACAATTCCTTTTACAATCACTTCTGTCAAAGCAGCCTTGTCACTTTCCAGAAAACGGATACGGATAAAACGTCCAGTAGGAGCGGTATCCGGTAGTGTCAATAGCAAGTTCTGTTCCGCATGAGGATTTTGACTTTTGTCACAGAGAAGTTGCCACGTGTGGTTGTCATGAGATGCTTCAACCACATAGCTACGGGAAACCTCATTGGGAAAATGCAGTTGGATTTCTTTCAGCCGCAACCCTTTCTCTGTATCTAATATCCAATAGGGGACCTTATCCTCGGCTGAAGCCTTCCAGTACGTTTGCGTGTTTCCGTCTGCGGCTCTACCGGGGGTATGTCCTGCTTCGTTACTGCTGGCGAATGTCGGATTGTTCCGTCCGAAGGTCTGAATGATTTCTGTCTGTTTTTCGCGTACAAACCGCTTGTAAGGCCGATGTTCTACTACCGGAGTGATGCCTTTCTGATATTCTGTTTCCCCCTCAAATTCAATTGTTACACGTGCCGGTTCCAGCCCATCAGAGGTGGCTTCTATCACCGTCTTTCCTGCATAGTAGGAACGTATTGCGATAGCTGCCTGTCCGTCCATGATACGTATATCACTGTCCGCTTCAAAACGGATGGAACGTCCTGTGGGGAACTCACCCGGTCCGGAAACAATGCGTAATTGTACGTTTGGAGAGTGGTTGACCGATTTGCCTAAAGCGTCACATACCGTGACCCACAACTGTACATCGTCCGTACCGTCTGTTTTAGCCATAGTACTGCTGGCTTTCAGTTGCAGTTTCGCAGCGGTTCCGTCACTTGGCCATTCCGGAGGGGCAATACCTGCGTATTCATTTCGATACCAGTACCAGAAGCGTTTTGGAATACGGAAATAGTCAATGATGCCCAGCTTGGCCATCATATTGCCCGCAATGCTTCCATGGTCAAAAGCACACCAAATGACTTGTCCGCTTCGCCAAGGATAGCCTTTCCAGCCTTCATTCTGTTCCATACATCCCCACTTCGCATCATATTCTCCCGGACGGTCTGCCGAGATCTCTGAACCATATTCGGACACCACGTTGGGAACGCCTGGATTTTGAAAGTCGGGAATGACAGCTCCATCACCGTTGTAGCCGACTACATCTCCAATACGATCTATGCGTCCTTCACCGATGGGGCGTTGTGCACCGCCTATGGCAGCCAAGCGCGTCGGATCCAACTGATGTACCCTGTCCACCATCTTCTTCAGCAATCCCCGCATACCGTCCATGGCCTCCGGTGCCGTAAAGAACGCCTCATTGCATACACTCCAGACTACGATGGACGGATGATTACGGTGGATGCGAATCATCTCCTCCAATTGCTGCAAAGCGCTTGCTTCAAATGCCGCTTCGTGCGCTTGGTCCACCGGGTAGGCACTGCTGTTCCAATAGCCGTCTGCCTCAAATCCGCCTATTCCCCAGAAAGGTGCTTCCGACCAGAACATCAATCCCAGGTCGTCACATGCCTGAGCAAAAGCTGGAGCGTGCGGATAATGCGAGCCGCGTATAAAGTTAAATCCGGCTTCCTTCACCATCGCTACGTCTCGTTGTGCAGCACTTTCCGTCACAGCATCTCCCCATCCGGCTTGGTCTTGATGCACATTGGCCCCCCGAATTACAAAGTGATTGCCATTCAAGAAGAAACCTTTGTCTGCTGTCCATTTGAACCAACGGAATCCGAACGGAGTTTCCATACGGTCCAGCAGCACGTCATCTTTATAAAGAGAACTGATTGCTTTGTACAGGACGGGTGTCTGCGGTGTCCACAATGCAGGCTTCTGTACCGGTTCGGTCTGCTGGATCCATACCTTCCGTTCGTTTGCTTCCAATGTTTCCGTACTTTCCGTTACGGTTACTTCTTTTCCCCACTCGTTCAGAATACGTGTCTGCAAACGGAATGTTCCCGGTTCATCCGTGTCGTTACACAATTCCGTTTCAATCTTTACTAATGAGCTTTGTCCGTTCTGTTCCTCCAGTTGAGGAGTGGTTACAAAGGTGCCATACCAAGCGATATGGACTGGAGCTTTCTTTACCAACCGTACATTTCTGTAAATACCTCCGCTGAATACGTGTTCTCCTGCCCGAGGTGCCACATCCGGTTGCCATAAGTTATTTACTCGGACTGCTATCACGTTATCCCCAATTTGGGCACAATCTGAGATGTCCACCGGAAAGCCCGTATATCCTCCCACATGCCTGCCAGCCAGTTTTCCATTGACAAAGACCTCAGCTTCTTGAAATACTCCATCAAACTCCAGAAAGAGTTTTTTAGTCAAATCCTCTTTATCCAGTAGTAAATGTTTCCGGTACCAGCCGTACCCCACATAAAAATCTTTCGACATAAAGTAAGGTATGCTGAAAGAATGAGGCAAGCCAATGTTTTCCCAACTCCCATCATTATAGTCTGCCTGTTCGGCTCCTTTAAAATCACCTTTGGAGTATTTCCAGCTATTGTTGATGTTGGTCAC
Source organism: Bacteroides sp. Phil13 (assembly GCF_001940965.1). Classification (NCBI taxonomy): domain Bacteria; kingdom Pseudomonadati; phylum Bacteroidota; class Bacteroidia; order Bacteroidales; family Bacteroidaceae; genus Bacteroides; species Bacteroides sp. Phil13. The sequence goes on from NZ_MSHA01000032.1 coordinate 128,044, forward strand.
TTCACGAGGCTGCACGTTCGTAGGTGCACAAGCTATTTGAAAGCAAAGTGCGTGTAAAAGCAAACAAAAAATATAAATGGCTCTCATCGTGTATAAAAGAATTTGATTATTATAATTTTTAATAAGTATTGCGTACAAAGATGAATCAATAGTTATAATCTTAGGTGTTCGTATGCATCTACAACGATGCGGCAATCCGCATTCCCGTGCGCATTGATTTCTGACTTTCTTTTCACAGTTCCACACCGAAGCAACAAGCTATCACCGGCTTTCAACTGCAAAGCATTAGCTTTGTTCAGACTTTTCCACGCTTGTTTTTTTGAAAGTCCGGTGTTTGAATTGTTTCCCTCCTTTGTATCCAAATGATAATTGGTGTCAGGTCTTACCTGTTTTACACAACATCCTACAGCAAAGAGCACCCACACGACCAATAAAAAGTTTTTTATTATTCTCATAAGTAAAATATTAGTAGATTAATTCTTCATTCTGTTCTATTCAGCAAGAACCCATTCGTCTTTCCACTCTATCACAGGTTTCCCATCACGAAAAGTAAGTGGAAGCCATACATAACGAGAATCGTCCAAATCCGTCTTATTCCAACGATCGAACATTGCGATAATCAGTCCCTTTTTTCCTCCTATAGGCAACACGTATGTACTTTGTGCATAATAGGTCTTTTCCGCATCCTCTCCTATACAAGGATTTCCTATCACTTTCCATTCGCCTAACATAGAATCCGCTACTGCGCATTGGGCTGTGTTAGAATCCCAACCTGTACAACCGGAAGAGATGATATAATATTTTCCTTTATGCTTGAAGACTGCCGGTGCTTCCCGATATTGATCAATGAAATTACGGGTATAGACGCCCGTATGTTGCGTGTAGTCATTGTTCAACAAGCCGATATACAGAGTCTTGTTCCATTCAGACGAATAGATATGATAGGCACGTCCGTCATCGTCCTTAAAAATGGTTTGGTCACGGCTGTCTCCTCCATTGGGTTTAAAGGAACCCAAGTAAGTGAACAAGCCCGTAGGCGAGTCACTTACGGCTATGCCAGTATGGGCTTTCTCATAATTGGGGTCATCGATATGCATCCACATGACAAACTTCTTCGTCTTGTCATTGTAAATGACTTTTGGACGTTCGATGATTTGTGACGGATGCAAGTCCGAATGAACATCGTCAGGTTCAGACAGCAAAACAACTCCTTCGAATTTCCAGTTCTCCAAATCCGTTGACGAGTAGCAGGACACGCCACCTGCTTCGGCACGCCAACCTACACAGATGTCATCCCGATAATACGTGGAATCGCCTTTGTATTCTCCATACCAATAGTAGACTCCATCATGGTACATGATACCTCCACCATGGGCATTAATGGGATTTCCATCTGTATCGTACCAAACTGTGCCCGGCACAATGGTTTTTGGAGATTCCATACGACAGGACTGGATACTTATCACAAACAAGCAAGCCAATACACTATAAAACAATAAATATCTTTTATGCATAAGTCTTATTTTAAAGATTTTTATTCACAATGATAAATAATCTTGGGAAAGACAATAAGTTTTATCCTAAACTTGCTGTCTTATCCTATTATCTCCGATAACAGAAAGATGATGCTGATGCAAAAGTACCCCAGTCCATTCAAGAAAAAGGGGGAAAATCGGGCAAATAAGGGGAGAAACCCGGTAAAATGCACTTAAAATCAACCGTATCTATTTTTCCGGATGTAGATAGGCTGACAACATAGTCCATCTAATCACTCTGCTACTGTGCCGCCAGCCTCCACCTCGGCCAAAGCCGGGCGAACGGACGTATCTCCTTGTGTGAAAGAGAAACGGACAAAACGCGCCTTTACGGGCTTTTCTAACTGTATATCCCACTTGCCTTTCGAGCGCGATACCGCGTCAGCCACCGCCTGCCATTGTTTACCATCGGCAGAAACTTCCACTACACAACGCCCGGCAAACCCCTCTGCAAAGGATGATTTCACCATGCGAAGCATCAGCGTGCGCTCTACGTCTAGAGTTAGGCTGGGCCGCACATCGTCATCGGCCGGTAACCAATAAGTAGAGATTTCACCGTCTGCCGCCAAACCGGACGAATATCCAGGTGCTGAACTACTGGCAAAAACGGGACTGTCCGGTCCATACCACTGCATATCTTTCTGTACCTGTTCCGAAACGAAACGTACATACGGTCTTTCCTCCACCTGCCACGAATGTCCTTCTCGGTAATGCGGGCCGTCCACGAATTCCAACTCCAGCCTTGCGCTTTCCAGCCCCTCAGAAGAAACCACCACTATCGTACGCCCGGCATAATAGGCTCGCAAGGCTATTGCTGCTTTACCATCTTGGATACGGATGTCGCTGTCCGCAGAAAAAGTAATGGATCGCCCTGTGGGGAACTCACCCGGACCGGATACCACGGACAGGCGTACGTCCGGACTATTACTCAATTCTCGCCCTTCTGCGTCCAGTACCGTAACAATCAATTGTACATCGTCTGTCCCATCCGTCCGAATGTCTTTAGTCTTTGAGGCCGTCAGACGAAGCCGGGCCGGCTGGCCTTCCACAGGCCACTGCGGTGGAGCCTGGTGGGTATACTCGTTCCGATACCAATACCACGAACGTTTAGGTAGACGGAAATAATCTACAATGCCCAACTTGGCCATGTAATCTCCAAAGATGCTTCCATGGTCAAAGCCGCACCATATCACCTGTCCACCACGCCACGTACGGCCTTTCCACCCTTCGTCGCGTGCTAAATCACCCCAGCCTGGGATATATTCTCCTGGACGATCGGCAAAAGTGCTCCCATATTCCGTTACCACACTGGGATGGCCTGGTGATTGGAAATCGGCAATGTTTGCCCCGTCACCGTTATAGCCGGCCACATCTCCTATACGGTCTATACGGTCTGCCCCCAAGGGACGTTGCGCACCGCCCACGGCTGCTGGCCGCGTCGGATCCAGTTCGTGCGCTCTGTTCACCAATTTCTCCAGCAGTCGCTTCACGCTCGGAATGGTCGACTCCACCGTGAAGAACGGTTCGTTGGACATGCTCCACACGAAAACCGACGGATGGTTGTGGTGAATGCGGATCATCTCTTCCAATTGTTGAAGAACACTGCGTTCAAAACCCTCTATGTCACTTTCTTTCACTGGATAAGCGCTGGCCGTCCAGCTCCCGTCTACCTTCGGCCCGGCGGTAGCCCAAAACGGACATTCCGACCAAAACAATAGCCCCTCGCGGTCACAAGCTTCAGAAAAAGCCGGAGAATGAGGATAATGACTGCCGCGGATCATGTCGAAGCCTGCTTCTTTTATCATCCTCACGTCGCGCCGCGTAGCTTCTTCTGTGACAGCGTCTCCCCATCCAGCCTGGTCTTGATGTACGTTGGCACCGTGGAAAAAGAAATGCTCACCGTTCAGGAAAAAACCACCGCCCGCTGTCCACCGAAACCAGCGGAAGCCAAAAGGTGTCTCTTCACGGTCTACCAATTTATTTCCACTGTAAAGCTCGCTCACCAACACATACAAGTGGGGATGCGATGGATGCCATAGGGCTACGCCCGGAATTGTTTCTGTTGTCTGCTCAAAATTCACAGTTTGCCCGGCCTCCACCCGCTGCATCGTGTCGCATGCGGCCACGGTGTGCCCGTTATCGTCTATCACTTGTATTTTCAATCGATATTCCCCAGTTTCCTCTGCGTTGTTCCTTACTTCTGTCCGCACATGCACTGTGGACGAACGTCCGGCGTTCGCCTCCAGTGTAGGAGTGGTGACAAATGTACCGTACCAATCAATGTGTACCGGATGTTTCTTTACCAAACGAACATTCCGGTAAATGCCGCCACTAAAGACATGCTCGCCTCCGCGTGGCGCCAGATCGGGCTGCCACAGGTTGTTTACCCGTATGGCAATTTGGTTCTGTCCCCGCCTTGCATAGGGCGTGATGCGGACATTGAATCCGGTATATCCCCCGCGATGGGTGCCCGCCAACTCGCCGTTAACATAGACCTCTGCTTCTTGGAACACGCCGTCGAACTCTAGAAACAAGTCTTTCTTCAAATCTTTCTTCGACAGTTCCAGTGTTTTCCGGTACCAGCCATACCCCGTATAGAAGTCTTTCGACATGAAGTAAGGAATGCTGAAAGAATGGGGCAACCCAATATGTTCCCATCCGGAATCGTCATATCCAGTTTGTTCTGCACCCGGGAAATCGCCCCGTTGATAAGCCCACTTGCGGTTCAGATTCACCACTTCACGTCCTCCGTCTGTGGCCGCACCGTAACACAACGCCCAGCCACACCACAACATCAAGGCAGCACACCATCGGTACACGCATCTACACTTATTCTTCGTCATCTTTAATCTTTTTACCTATAATCATTAACCATTAATTTAATTCTCTCTGTTTTTAGTCCTTTGGCTTTGACGGTTAGTGTCAACTCACCGGTTTCTTTTCCGCTCTTCACCACCGCCAAGGGTAGTCTATTCCTGTCCATACAAGTCACCGATGATGTAAGAATTGTCAACGACCCGTGTCTAGTTGATGAAAACATCGCGCGGATAAGATTTGTGTATCTGGTAGTTGTAGCCCACAATGTCGTGTGTGGCAGCTAATGGAACGTAAATTTTCCAGTCAGAATCTTCAGACTCCACAACCGGGCGTTTTCCAGCGGAATCTGTAGACGGGATAGTGCGGGATTCTCCAACTCCTAAAGTGGCAGATCGCTGTTGAGAAGCCTGAGTTTCACCCTCATAAAGATTCTAGGGCATCGACAATCAAAGACCCTACTCTTTATTCTGTATAAACTCTATTATATGGCTTTCAGCTTATACACTTTCCCCGGACGAGTATCCACATCATATTCATACACTGTGGGAACGTCGGCCTGCGGTTTCTCCTTCAATTCCTGAGAGTAAAGCGGTGCTTTCACTTCCGCCGGGGCAAACAAGGCATTCGGACAATCACCTGTGGCTTTGCGCAAGCCATTACCCTTCAACGGCACGTACGAACGAATACGTAGCGTACCGCCTATCGTGGAACGCACGGTGGCTTCCTTCAGCGTACCGCCCGTCCATTTCATGTCGACCTCAAATCCGCCACGTGCACGAAGCCCCGCTACGCGACCTTCTGCCCAAGCTTCCGGCAATGCAGGCAAGAGATGTACCGCAGCATCGTGGCTTTGCAGAAGCATTTCCGCAATGCCCGCCGTTGCCCCGAAATTGCCGTCGATTTGGAAAGGTGGATGGGCATCGAACATATTGGGATATGTGCGACCTTCCGGATATTTCTCAGCCTCAGCATCACTCGGTAAGAGCTGGAGCATGTTGCAAATCAGGCGGTAGGCATGGTCTCCATCGAGCATGCGCGCCCAAAAGTTGATTTTCCAGCCGATGCTCCACCCCGTTGCCTTGTCGCCGCGCTGTTCCAACGTGGTATGTGCGGCCTGGAAAAGTTCCGGTTGACGGAATGGCGAAATCTGGTTGCTGGGATACAAGCCGTAGAGGTGCGAGATATGACGGTGCTCGTCGCGCGGATCGTCCATGTCTTGCAACCATTCCTGCAATTGACCGTACCGGCCTATCTGCATGGGTGGCAAGCGGTCTATTATCTGCCGCAAAGAATCTTGGAACGTCTGCCTGTCGCCCACCACACGAGCGGCTTGCAGCGTGTTGCACAACGCATCGAACACGATTTGGTTGTCCATCGTGCATCCGCCTGTTATGGGACCGTGCTCGGGGGAAACCGACGGAGCGACGACCCACCAGTGGTATTGCGGATGCTCTATAAGAAAGTCTAGGAAAAACTGTGCCGTACCTTTCAGTACCGGATAGTAGCGTTGAAGGAACTCCTTATTGCCAGAGAACAAGTAACGCTGCCACAAGTGCTGGGCCAGCCAGGCGCCACCGGTGGGCCACGTGCCCGGAGCCGCATAATCCACCGGTCCGGCAATTCGCCACAGGTCGGTGTTATGATGGGTCACCCATCCGCGACACCCATACATATTGCGGGCCGTCGTCGCCCCTGTCCGGGACAAATCGTCGAGCATGGAAAATAAAGGCTCGTGCATCTCAGCCAGATTGGCGACCTCCGCCGGCCAGTAGTTCATCTCCGTATTGATGTTGATGGTGTATTTGCTATCCCAAGGGGCGTACACGCTGTTATTCCAGATACCTTGCAGATTGGCTGGTTGCCCGCCCGGTTGGGAAGAGGAAATTAGGAGATAACGTCCGTACTGGAACAACAGGGCGGGTAAAGACACGTCCGTCCCTCGGTTGAAATTCCTGATACGCACGTCTGTCTCGTGTCGTGAAGCTTTGTCGATCCCATCTCCCAAAGTCAACTGCACACGATCGAACAGTTCTTTGTAACGAGCTACATGACGATCCAACGCTTCCTCATAAGACACCTGCATGGCCTGTCCCAAGCAACGCTCCGCCCGGGCTGCCGCATCGCCGCTCACATCGTGATAGTTCACGAAGTTCGTGGCTGCAGCGATGTAGAGTGTGGCTTCCTGCGCCCCGGAGACCTCCAAAGCATCGACAGACTCCGCCACCGTGCCATCCGTAAGCACCTTTATTCGGCATTCGGCCCGAAGCGCACTCTGCACGCCCTCCAGGCTTATCCCTCGACAGAGGGTGGAGAGCATACTGTTCTCCACCTTTACGCTGTACTCCAACGGGGCATCGTAGCTGACCCGAAATTTCAGTTCGCCGCCCTTCCCAGCCTGCATGCGCACAATAATCACACTGTCGGCAAAGGAAGCGAAAACGGTACGGACATAATCCACCCCATTGACCTTGTAGCGTATGGTGGCCGTGGCATTGGATAAATCCAAGTCGCGATAGAAGTCCGTGGCCTGTTCATGTCCCTCGAAATCCAAGAAGAGGCTTCCTATAGGCAAGTAACTCATTCCATGCTTTCCGGAAAAGAAATTAGCATCCACCAGACTTTGTGCTTCGCGGTTCTTTCCTTCGAAAATTAATTGACGGATGACCGGAAGGACATACCGTGCGTTCGGATTATTGTTATCGTAAGGCGAGCCGGCCCAGAAAGTTTCCTCATTCAATTGGAGTTCCTCATGCCCTGTCCCACCATAGATCATGGCCCCTAAACGGGAATTGCCGACCGGAAGGGCTTCCGTCCAATTGCTGGCAGGTCGGCTGTACCAAAGCCTCAAATCGTCGGCAAATGCGGAAAGCCCTATCCAAGCCATACATATACAAAAAATTACCTTCTTTGTCATATTTCAAAGTTGTTATGATACAAATTCTTGTTTGGTTTTCTTGGCATCGATTATTTTTTTATTTCAAAACCTGATTACAATCTTTTCACCTTCATAGCTAAGTTTTTGTTCCTCTATGCCATTTTCGGAAATAAGCAATACTCGGATAGGACGTTTTTCAATCATCCCCTGGAATGAGCCTTTCCGTTCTCCGACAGTCAGTTTCTTCTTTTTATCATTCCAATCCATATGGATGTTTGAGAACTGTCCTTTTTCGTAATTGTAGTTGGTCCCTTCATCTTCATACAACATATAAGAGCCATTTGCTCCGGCAAATACTTTTATGATCCAATCCTCTTTATAGGCTTCATTCATCGTTTGAGGGGTCCCGTCAGCCAATGGCAGAATGGAACCGGCCTTGACGTACACTGGAATATGACTCTTGGATGCGGAAACGTTTCGCCAGCCTTTATCAGCTACATACTTGTCATTCCAGAAGTCGTACCATCCTCCTTTGGTCGCAGGAAAATAAACATTCCATTCCTTCGCGCCTTCTTCAACGATAGGAGCTACCAGTAAGGAGGGGCCAAACATGTATTGGTATTTTTGCAAGATGGCCGTGGTATCGTTCGCAAAGTCCATCACCAAAGGACGTAGGAATGTACCATTGTTGAAACTGATATTCGCATTTTCCGAATATAGATAAGGAGCCAGGCGATAGCGCGTAGCAAGTGTCTGACGGGCAAGAGCCGTTACTTCCGCACCATAATTCCAGAACTCGGTGTTCGATCCATAGCCATGTACACGCATCAAAGGCAAAAAGACACTTGTCTGTACCCAACGCATCATACATTCTTTGTAAGCCTGATTTGTATATTGGTCGTATGGCCGAAAGAAGCCTCCTGCATCATAAGTCCACCAAGGCAGTCCGGAAACAGACATACTCAATCCGCTTACAATCTGCCGGCGCAAGGTGTTCCAGTCAGATCCGACATCACCTGACCAAGTGGCAGTGGCATAACGTTGCATGCCGGGGAAGCCGCTGCGGGTAAGAATCATGGAACGTTTCTCCGGAGCATCCCGGCGTAAACCTTCGTAAACCGTCTTATTGACTAATATCGGGTAGGAATTCCTGAATACTTCTCCGGGTATCTTTCCATCGGCCACTTTTCGTCCCAACAAATCATCGTTCTCCGGTTCGGTTGCATCCTGCCACCAAGCGTCTATACCATGTTTTAAAAGTCCCCGACTGAAGTTTTTCCAATAAAAAGATGCTGCTTTGGGGTTGAAAAAATCCACCCATGACGTTCCAGGAATAAAATACCCTTGTTGTGCCATCGCTTTTCCTACTTCGGAAGTGGGATCTACTTTGGACCATACGGAAACCATCAATCTCATGTCCTGCTCGTGCAGTTTGTTCACCATCTCCGTGGGATTCGGATAATCCTTTTCATCAAACTTCATGGCGTTCCATCCGTAACGTCCCCAATATTGCCAATCCTGCACAATTATATCCATCGGCAGTCTATCTTTACGGAACTGGGCAGCCGTCTCCAACAATTCTTGTTGATTGTGGAAGCGTTCGCGGCAATGAATATACCCCAATGCCCAATCTGGAAACATGGGGACACGTCCCGTTAGTTGCCGATAGGAAGTAATCACATCATCGGCCCCACCGCAAAATACGGTATAGTCCACACATTCCGCAACCGGAGAGCGAAGCACGGTTTCGTTATCCACCTTCTTGAAAAACACTTTCGGTTTGTCATTCTTCTCCAGCTCTGCTACTACGTTATAGCTTCCAGCTTCTAGTTCCACAATAGTAGAAGTGGTAGGCGGCAACCACGTGTTCTCCATATCAAAGATGGTCTTGTTCCCTATGCGTAAGTGATATTTCCGAGCCATTGTCTGCCCCACATCTAACAAAATCGAATAACGCCCTTTCGCAGGTATCATCAGATCGGAAGTGAAAATATAATTCTCACGCATCTCTTTTTTACCTCCTTCCGTTGAGGTAACATCCACTTCCTTCGCCTCGCTCTCTTTCCGGAAGGGTAATAGTTCAACCACCTCCTCCGCAGGATTGAAATCGGTCAGTCCATAATTGTTCCACAATACACCATACTTTTTATTCGACACATACATAGGGATGGCTATCTGCGTATTCACCTGGGTTAGCCGACGTGTAAGTCCGCGCACGTCTAACCATCCGTCTTGAAACTGTCCCAATCCGAAAAGATGTTCATCTTCCGGTGAATAGAACTTTTGTGTTGCACAATAGGTGTCTATACCTTGAATAGAAGACGGAGTAAGTTGACGGCCGGCTTCTTGCAAAACAGGATTCCCGTCCGGAGATAAAAACGTAATCAGTCCTGTCGCCTTATCAACTTGGGCTGTAATACCTGCTAATTTCACGGATACCGCCTTTTTACCATCCTTTACAGTAAAAGCATCTTCCGTTTCATTGTTGATATAAATCCATTCCGGTATCTTCATTTCCAAAGGTTGCTTTACAAACTTCACTCTTATCGTATTGGACGACAATGGATAGAGTTGCAATTCCCCATTGGCCATTTCAAATACGATCCGGCTCTTCTCTTTCTGAAAAGAACGTACAGCCTGCGACCAGCCTTCTATCCAAAAGCAAAGTAGCGCAGAAAATAAATAAATAAATCTTTTCATGTGAATTTTTTTTTAATAAATATAGTCATTACTAATAAAAATATACCATTGTGCAACGCAGTTCTATTCTTCATTTATTCCATACCATAAACATATACTTCGGACAATGAAGCATACCCATCTCTATAGCTGGTTTCTATCCGTATCTTCAGGTAACGCCCTTTCGCTGTGTTCACACCAAAAGTCTGGGTTTCTTCGAGGGCATTCTCCATGGAGAATTGGCCAATCTCCATCCAGCTTTCTTTGTCGGAGCTGATAGAGAAGCGCCCCGTTGCTGTATCCGTATATCCATTGCAGCGCTGAGCCATCGCAATCTGGCTGACCGTATGTTCCGTCTGCATATCAATAATAATCTCAAACGGAGGATACTCCATGACTTGCCAACTGGAATGCCAAAAAGTAGACGGATTATTATCCAATATACATCCGGCAACTCCATTTCCCGCACCTTCGCCAGTTGTTTCTTCAGAAGTAGCTTCGACTGTCCAGCCTGTACGGTCCAACTGTTTACCCATGATACGATACATCAAGGGATAAACGGAACTAACGGTGTTAATTTCAAACATGGAAATGCCTGTAATCGCAATCGGAAGCATGTAGTCACCCGGTGTCAAGGCGCTCCCTACTATTTCAACTTCCAAATCAGTCGTGGTAACACCATTGGGCAAAGACATTGTTTGCGGCAGAGTATAACTTTCATCGGGTAATAAGCTGAACAGAGTGTTGTTGGAATGATTGTATTGGTCCACATACGCTTTATCTACAGCAAAAGAACACTCCAAATCCCAATAATTGTCTACATTAAGCCCGAAAGGGAGTTCTTCAGTAAATGTGGCCAGAGAATTGTATTCCATCTGTATCACTTCGACAGGTGTTTTCATCACAAAACCGACCATCGGTGCTAAGACTGCTTCCAATTCGATAAATACCTTATTCTTTTCTGCATTGACAGAGTCTGTTGCACTGGTTATTTGCAAAGGCAATACCCATACTTTGTCCGGATTATTTTCCAATACATCCTTCACTTGTTGAGTCTTGAAAAATACATTGACCAGTTTATAGCGATCGGAAGAAGTAAAATCAACCTCAGTAGTTTCCAACGAATAGCAATCTTCGCCAATTAACGAGTAATTCACTCCCTCGGGTATACTATACTCTTCATCAATTTGATTTTGCTCCATTACGCCTATAGAGACATGAGCCGTCAGACTGGGATCACTACCGGACTTAACTATGGAGAAAACATATTGTTGGTCTTCCCCTGTATTATGCAAAGTTAAAGATTGTTTACCGTTGCCTTTCACATACAATATTTTATGATACTGTTCCGGAACAATATTGTCCAAATCATATTCTAAATCACTACAAGCAGCCAATCCCATTAAGCAGCCTGCCAATAATAAATATTTCAACTTCATAATCATCTGAACTGATTTTAAATGATAATTTATCGGTTTATTTTATCACTCCTACAAAGCCACCGCGCGGCAGGCAATCCACTGTTAGGGAATCACCCGTAGGCACATCCTTTTCGATGCTGAAGCTACGGTTGTCAGCACCGTCCTTGAACAACGTCATTTGACGACCGTCGATAGAGAGCACATCCAAAGAGCTACGGAGCGTACGAGGCTCATCCGTACCGTTGATACCTGCAATGTACCAAACATCACCTTTGCGACGCGCTATAACCACCTCTACACCCGGATAGCCGGTCAACAATTTGGTATCATCCCAAGCAGTGGGCAATGTGGACAAAAGTTGCTTTACAGCTTCCGGCAATTGGTCGTAGGTAGCTGGACGGTCAGGCATGTGCTGCAAGGCAGATTCAAAAAGTATGGGCAAAGCCAGTTCGTGAGCGTGCGATGTAATGTGCGGATATTGTGAGTCGGAGAAGGTGCCAGGCGTATAGTCCATCGAACCAACGACATTGCGGGTAAAAGGCAGCGTAGCATTGTGTGCGGCAGCCTGGTCGGTCAGTGTTGCATTGTTGTTATACCACTCCGCGCCGTATACTCCTTCTACGGACATCATGTGCGGATAGGTGCGTTGCCACCCACGAGGAATGGTTGCTCCGTGGAAGTTTACCATCAGGTGATAGTCGGCCGCATCTTCCAGCAAGTCGATGCAGTAGTTCATGGTTGCCACATTGTCACCGTTGAAGAAGTCTATCTTCATGCCTGCTACACCCAGGTCGCTCAGCCACTGGTATTCCTTCCGGCGTTCTTCCTTCTTGTTCAGCCTGTATAGCGGACCGGGACCCAGCCATGCCGTGCTCGAGTTGTACCATACCAAGGACTTGACGCCACGTTCCGTTGCATACTTCACCACATCTTCCATCTTTCCGCCATTGCCCATTTCGTTCCACTCCCAATCTATCAAGTTGTAGGGCCACTTCATGCGGATGGCTAAGTCAACGTATTCCTTCAACAAACGGAAGTCTTTACTGCCATGGTTGTGGGCCCAGTAGATCCACGACACCAAGCCAGGCTTTATCCAACTCGTATCTTCCACCTTCGAAGGGTCGGACACATCCGTTACCAGCGTGCTCTCCACTACATCAGCCAGGCTGCCGAGGATGAGTACTCGCCAAGGCGACTCCCAAGTGCCTTCGCCCGTCATCTTGTCATCGGACAGACGAACCTGGTAGCAGTTACGGTTTTCACCATTATATAATAAGGAACCGCAATGCCCGAAGCGGATATTTGCCTCGGTCACCAACATGAACACAGAGTCTTGCAACTCAGCCAATGCCGGATAGCCCCACACATTTACTTCCGGATGCCCAGTCAGTGTCCCGTCTGTAGACAAAGGGAAGAAACGTTCATACCCCATGTCATACTCCTGTATCCACCGCTTGGTACCTTGGGGCAAAGTGTAAGTGGTATGTTCGCGGGTGATGCGCTCCTTATCCGTTCTCATTTGAAGACCGTATTTGAAAGCCACACCGTCGTTGTAGGCACGGAGGGTGACGTCCAAAGTTTGTCCAGCTTCGTTCTCAAAGGTGTAGACACGTTCGGAGGCCTCGTTCACGCAATGGCTGCGCTTTCCAGTCTGCATCTGGTAATCATCCACCACAGGTTTGGCCTCGGAGACCGATTTCAGTTTCAAGTTTCCCGCCAGTTCCTGCGCTTCTGTCTCCATACCCAAGCGAGATTGGACAAGCACCGGCTTTCCTTTGTAGTCTATGGAGAAAGTGGCTTCGCCATAAGCGTCCGTAGGTGTACAGGCTACTGTCACTTTCAAATCTCCGTTGGGGGAAACCACATCTTGTGTCTTCGCCTCACATGAACAAAAGGCGACCATCGTACAAAGTGCTGCTATTTGATTGAATGTTTTCATATAAATGATAATTTATCGGATTACACTGTGTCTTTAATGGGACGCAGTTATATTCCCATCTTAGTATGTACTCACTTTCCTACTTAATAACCGGGTGCTTGAACCAATTGCGAATTGCTGTACAATTCATCCAAACCATCTCGGGTCGGAACAGGAAGTAGATATAGCCTGTCGTCCCACTTGAAAGGCTGGTTGATAAGGGTCGGCACATTGAACTCTTCAAAACTTGCGTTTACAAGGAAACCGTTCAATCCGTGACGGACACCCGCCTTCAGCATCTCGGGAGCCAAGGTCCAACGACGCAAGTCATAGTAGCGGTGTCCCTCTTCAAACAGTTCGACGAAACGCTCGTTGCGTACCCAGTCCATCAAGTTCATTTCGCCTGTCAAGTCGCCTTCAGTTAGATTTTGAACTCCAGCACGCTGACGGATGACATTCAGATTGATCAATGCCTCTGTCGTATTGCCCAATGCAGCATGACACTCTGCCAAATTCAGATACAGTTCCGCCATACGGATAAAAGGAACGCGAGGTGCGGTATGCATCCTGCTCCCGTTCGCGCCATAAATTATATTCGGATCTATGAACTTTTTCGACAAATAACCAGTTCCGACACAGTTTCGCGGACTACCGGTATTGTAGCCGTTCGTATCCTTGTTCTTGAAGTTAATCCACAACGGATGACCGTCATTGATTTTGGTCGTGTACTGGCTGCCATCAAATACAATCCACGCATAAAAACGGGCTTCCCGGCGAGCATGCATTTTGATGATATCATTCTTCACGTCCTCGCTGTCTAACCGGTCCGTTGCTAATGCCGGACTCTCGGTACCTTCATAGAAACGGGTGTACCAGTGATCTTTCGGGTAGAAGTCTGGATCGTAAGCGGGAAGTTTTCCGTTCTCTGTATAAAAATGCTGTGCCGAATACAAGGTGGGTGCAATGGCTGCCCAGCCTCCGGCATAAATACCGTTACTCTGCTTCACTACCTTGTTAGGTAAACGGCTCTCTACTCCCTCACCGCCGTTATTGGAAAAGAGGGAAATGCGTTGCGCCCATATCAGTTCCTTGTTGTTATCGCCTTCGTTGGCAGTCACCATATACTGGAACATGCGTACTCGCTCTTTAAACAGCAGGTTTTCCGGCGTATCTTCTTCCTTGCCCGGAACAAAAGGCAGAGGCACGTCGTCGCGTTCCGCCTTTCTGTTGGCGGTCTCAATGTCGAACAACCGATAGCCCGCCTCTTCCGCAGCCGCCAACGCTTCTTGGCATGCCGTCAAGGCACGTGTCCACTTACTCCCATCATACGTGTGGTTGACCAATTCATTACCATATTCCGGCGTTTCATAATTCTCGTTTTTCCAATTAGAATAAGGGAAAGACCCGTTCCACAAGGGAGAAGCGGCACAGAGCAACACACGCGCCTTTAAAGCTTTGGCGATGGTGGAAGTGGCGCGCCCCAATTCATTGTTGGGACGTGTGGCTGGCAACACCGCTGCCGCCCGGTCTAGTTTATCGACAATCCAGTCTACACAATAGTCGAAATGCGAGCGTCCGGGAATATCCGAAGCGGTAATATTGGGGTCTACTCTGGCCGGGATAATCGGACAAGGACCGAAAGCCTGTAACACCCGGAAATGATAGTAAGCCTCCAGGAAATAGCATTCCGCCTTGTATTCCTCCTTGTCTTCCTGCGTTACGCCTGTCGGCTGAAGATCGTCTATCAAGCTCAAGAAATAATGTATATAGCCGATGTGGTTGTAACTGGGGATCCAGATGTTGTAGTCATCGCTACCCCATACGGCCGAATAGGAAGGCGAAAGAGTTCCCCAAGCCATTTGCTGGGGATAGGTCGAAAACAACGGAGGCTGGGCTGTTTCATCAGCAGAGACCTCAAAAGAATAATAAGGAATAGGATTGGAATATGTAATCCCATAATAGCAACTATACAAGAAGCCCAAGGTGGCATTCTCATCTTTCATGGTGTCCTCAAAGTCCGGTTGTGCCGGCGGAATGACATTCAAATAATCACAGGACGCCAAACAGCAAGCTGCTAGGACCACCTGCACCATCTTATTGATTCTATCTTTTATTTTCATAGTCTATATAGTATTAAAATAGTATTTATCAGAAAGTAAATTGTACGCCTAAGTTGAACGTGCGTTGCAAAGGATAGGAATTCCAAGATAGTTCCGGATCCCACAACTTGAACGGACTGAATACCGCTAAGTTGTCTCCATTTAAGTAGATGCGGCAATAGGGCAACGTATATCCGATTTCCAACGTTTTAAAACGGATGAAATTACCGTTTCGCATCCAGAACGAACTGGTATGGAAATTATTAGACATCTCCGAATTGTTTATACCTAATCGGGGGAAGCCGGCGTTCGGATTCGGATTGTCCACCGACCAATAGTCATCCGCAATCCATTGCATCAAGTTTCGTTCGACGGTTTCTCCACCGTTTCCGTCGCCACCGCTCGACAAAAACGGCATAATGCCAGAATTGATGGTGATTTTTCGTTTGGCCGAGCCGTTGAAGAACACGCCGAAGTCGAACTTCTTATAGATGACGTTCAATCCGATGCCATACTGGATGCGCGGGATGTAATTATAAGGAGACAACATGACTTGGTCCTCTGTAGTAATCATTCCGTCACCATTGATGTCCCGATATTTAATGTCGCCCGGCATGATGTTGGCACCTAACTGCGACTGATCCGCCCAGTTTTGGACTTCCTCCTCGCTGGTGAACAAGCCCTCGGCCACATAACCTGTAATTGTATTGAGCGGCTTATGAGTCTTGGTCTGCCATACATACGGATAATTCGGTTCGTCCACATACAAGTATTTGTTTTGGTTGTAGGTGAAGTTACCGCGCAAGTCAATCCTCCAGTCTTTACCAAACTGCTTTGCCCAATTTACACTAAATTCTACACCTTGATTCTTTACTTTACCGATGTTACTCCAAGGTACAGACCCCCAATAACCCAGCATGTAAGGCCATGAAGCGCGCGCCATCAAAATACGGTCGCGAATGTCATGGAAGTAGTCAAACGTAATATTCACTTGGTTGAACAAAGACAAGTCCAAACCCACATTAAACTTCTTGACACGTTCCCATCCCGCATCTTGAATGGACAAAATTCTAAACGACGGACCTGTCCGGGTAATTTCATTGGTTGGAAGACCGGTCCAATAGCCATAGCCACTCCCCATTACAATATCATTCTGATACAAGAAGTGCGGGGCACTTCCATTGAAAGAGTCGCTACCTACCAATCCGTAGGACATTCTTAGTTTAAGATGGTTGATGTAGTCCGACAAAGGTTCCCAAAAGTTTTCGGAACTGGCTACCCAACCAATGGAGGCCGCTGGGAAGAACTCAAAGCGGCTGCCTTCTGCCAGACGTTCGGAACCATTGTAACCGAAGTTGAACTCAAACAGGTAACGGTTGTCGTAATCGTAGGTCAGACGACCTGAATAGCCTTGGTTGCGATTGGGCAAAGCGTCATGGCGGTATTCACGCATCATGTACATTAGCATGGCTGTCAGGTTGTGGCTACCGAAACTTCGCTTCCAGTCCAGACGGGCATCGAAATAGAACGTCTGGTCGGAATCGCGTGTTGCACCGGATTGTGTCAAGTATTCATTACCTGTCCGCAACAACTGCAGTTCATACGTATCAGTTTCCGGATTGTATGAACCTTCCTTTGCCCCATATAAATAGGAAGTAATGGAACGGTTATAATAGGAGTTCGACCAGTTCTTGAAATTCACCAACGCCTTCAAGCTCAGCCCTTCGGTGATAAACTTCAAATCCTGGGTCAACGAGATGGAAGCGTTCAGTGTATTGTAGTTCGTTTCCTTGAAAGAACTCATCATGTATTCATACGGGTTCTGTCCAAACATACCCGGCTTTATCTCCGTAGTACCGAAACGTATGAACTCTTCTCCTTCTTCCTGGGCAGGAAAATAGGCAGGGAAGGCGACTGGATTGGCATACATCACGCTTTGATACAGAGCAGCGGTGGAGTAGTTAGGCCCTTGCAGATTGCCTATCTGCGCCATCATGCGCATGTCTACGGTTGTGGTGTTGGTCAGTTTGTAGGAAATGTTGTTCTGGAAGTTGTAGTTCCAGTTGTTGATGTTGTTGTTATAGTAGTACTTGGGAGCGTCCAGTAAACCGGCATCGTGGTTGGCCTGTAGGCTCATGTAGTAAGTCACGCGCGAGCCGCCGCCCGACACGTTGATATTGGCACGCTGATTGAAGTTCCCTTTCTTGAATATGAGGTCGTACCAATCCACGTTGGGGTACATATACGGATTGACCCCTTGCTCGGTGCGCAGTATTTGCTCTTCCGTATAGCGGGGCGACAGGATGGGAGTGGAACTGCGGGCCTGCTGGGCTTCGTTATAAATACGCATGAAAGTGGGACCGTCCACAAACTCCGTTACGTTTATTGGTCGAAAATATGATACTTCCAAGGAGGCGTTAACCGTAGCTTTCGAGTTTTCCAGACCGGTTTTCGTGGTAACGAGCATCACGCCATTTGCTCCCCGGTTACCATAAATAGCTGTAGCGGAAGCGTCTTTCAACAGCGAGAAACTGGCTATGGACTCGGCTGGAATACGGTCCAAGTCGGATACAGATATCTCTACTCCGTCCAACAAAATCAGTGGAGTGGACACACCGCCAAACGTGTTGATGCCACGGATGTAGAATTGTGAGGACGAACCCGGTTCACCGCTGCTTGTCATGGATACCACACCGGCCAGTTTTCCGGCAAACGAACTTGTAAGCGAAGAAGAAGGAATCTTCAGAGTGGCACCTTTTACCGTGGCTATAGAACCGGTCACAGATACTTTCTTTTGTGTTCCCTGACCTACGATGACCACTTCTTCCAGCATTTCATTATCCGATTCAAGACGTACGGTTATCATACCCAAATCTCCCACTGTGATTTCCTGCGTCTTATATCCCACATAAGAAAAAATCAACTCCATATTACTGGTTACATTGAGCTGGAAATTACCGTCTATGTCCGTAATAGTCCCACCATCTTGCCCTTTAACCTTCACACTTACACCAATCAAGGTTTCTCCATTCGAAGCATCCACCACAGTTCCTAAAAGAATTCGCTTGCGGGGAGGGTCGCTTTGAGTTGTCAGCTCCGATAACGAATCCCTTAAATTAGCGGAAGCGTCAAATGGATAACAAACACTACAGATTAAGCCCATAGAGTAAAATAAACCAACGGTGAATCGTCGTCTGGCTTTAATCAATACAGAATTCATCATATTATTAAATTTAAAAGTTAATATATAGATTATAAAAGCATATAATTTACCTATGAAGAAAGATGCCACCACAGCAAGTTAAACCTTGCTTGAAAAGATGTGCTCTCTTTCGTTTTTTTATGAGCTATACTTTTAAAATCAATCATAAGGTTTTCTAATTCACAGGCACAAAAGTGCTCCATTATACTCAATAAAAGGGGGGGAAACTGGGCAAAAAAAGATATAAATTCGGCAGATGGGAACTCTATTCTAATTATCAAATTGAACGCCGAGATAAAAACAGGTATACCTATGGTCATCCCTGCAATTTGTCTCATTCGCGTACCCATTTAATTTCATTTTTGGAATAGAATATAAACCGATACACTTCACATATTGCTTGACACATCCTAATCTGAAGACAAATATTTATAGCACATCAAACAATAGATGTCCAATTAAAAGAATAAGTACTAATTTAGAACTGCTACTTATACGAATAGGACATTTAAAATTAATTCTCACTAAGTTGTATCACATATTGCTTGGGTAAAATGTGCATTTTCTTTTTGAAAGCTTCACGGAAGCTCTTGATATCGTTGAATCCACACTTCGCGCATACGGAACTGATGTTAGTCTCACCGCTCTTGAAGAGCTGGACAGCTTTGAAGATGCGGTACTCGTTAATAAAATCAATGCCGGTCATGCCGGTCACGGCCTTAATCTTCCGGTAGAAGGAAGAGTGGCTCATACCTAATTTTTCCGCTAAAAATACCACGCCAAGGTCGGGGTTCATCAAATGTTCATCTATCACGTTTTTACACTTCAACAGGAAACGTTGTTCTTCTTTTGTGTAACTCTTTTCCATTTGATTTAAAGCACTGGATATGTTCACTCTTTCCGAGCGGGTCAACAAATGATCTATCCGATTCCGGAGATATTTCAGCGAAATAGGTTTGGTTAGATAAACATCTGCTCCACTGTCGAAAGCACTCATCTGGTCTTCTTCATCCATTTTGGCGGTCAGCATAATCACGGGGATATGCAGCAGTGTTTTGTCCCCTCTAACCAGACGTAGAAATTCCATGCCGTCCATGCCGGGCATCATGATATCGCAGATCACCAAATCGGGCATTTCTTTCCGCAGCAGTTCCAAGCCATACATGCCATTTGTGGCTTTCAATATCCGAAAGTCTTCTACCAACGAGTGTTCCAGCATTTCCAGAATTTCGGGTTCATCGTCTATCAGCAAGAGGGTGTGTCCGGCAGTGGGAATAGATACTTGTACTTCTGAAACCGATGAAACCTTGGTCGCTACAGGAGGTTCGACAGTTTCCTGATCTTCTACCGAGATCTCGTCGGTCGCTGTTCCCAACGGCAAAGTGAAAATAAATGCAGATCCTTTTCCTACTTCACTTTCTACACGTATGGTACCTCCATGCAGCTCCACTAGGTATTTCACAAAGGAAAGGCCGATACCATCACCTGTTGAGATACTTTGGGAAGGATTCACTTGGAAGAAACGGTCAAACACTTTTTCCTGAAACTCCTTAGGGATACCGGTTCCATTATCTTCTATGGTAAAAACGACCTCATGATCCGTTTCGTGAATGGACAATACAACTTTACCACCTTCTGGCGTATACTTGAATGCATTAGATACCAAGTTGGAGAGAATAATCTCCAGTTTTTCCGCATCAAAAGCCACCTTGACAAGCGTCTTTTCAGGCAGGAAGTGGAAAACTATCTCTTTCTGCTGGCACAGAGCTTCGTAGTCGGGCACCAAATTCTTGCAGAACGATACAACATTCTGGCTGTGCAATACCAATTGCAGTTGTCCTTGTTCCAGTTTCCGGAGATCTATCATGCGGGTAATCAGTTTATTCAATTTCATGGCATTTCGATACATGCCGGCTAAATAAGACTTGGGCACAGAGACTGTTCTTTGTTTTTCACTCATCAGTTCCTCCAAGGGAGCCGTTATCAGGAAGATGGGCGTACGCAACTCATGTACGACATTGGTGTAGAAACGTAGTTTGGCTTCATTGATATTTCTGGCTGTATCTTTTTCTATTTCCTTCAGCTGAACCAAATGCTTGATGTTCAATTCATGCCTATAGAACTCAAAAACAGAAAAGAGTATGCCTGTAATGAGTATAATCCATAGACACCACGCCCATTCTGTTTGCCACCAAGGAGGTGTAATAATGATATGCAGAGAAGACACATTAGGATTCCAGCGTCCCGATATGTCGGTTGATTTCACGTAGAACGTATATTTCCCGGGAGGTACATTGGTATAGGACGCAACTCTTTCTGTGCCAGTTTCTTTCCATCCCGTTTCAAATCCTTCCATATAGCACAGGAACCGGATTCCTTCCGGCGCGAACATTTCGGCCACGGAAAACCGAATGGTAAAGAAATTCCGGTCGTAAGGAAGAGTAATCGTCTTATCCCTCCCATCATGCCAATGAAAACTTTCATCCGGATGGTCAGGAAATTCCAATGCGCGAAAGCAGACGGGATTGGTGCGATGAGGTATCTGATTGATTTTTGAGGGGTCGAAATAAAGAAGCCCTTTAGTAAATCCCATATAAATAGAGGTACTGTCCTGGGCACAGGCGTGATAATTAAACTGTGCGTTTTTCCAATTGTCCATTCCGCCTATATGGCTAAAGGAATCATCATAGGGCGTGTATTTGTACAAGCCTTTATAAGTACCCATCCACAGATATCCTTGGGTATCCTCCATTATATTGACGACCCGGTTGTCTGCAAGCTCCCGTCTTCCGGTATAAGAGATCATATCCGATGTCTCTAAATTCAGTTTGAAAAGCCCACAATTCAAAGAAAGCCATAAGTTTCGGGCTGAGTCCATAAAGATGTAACGGACGGCATCCGATTCCAATGAAACCCTTTCCGCTCCTTTGTAATAATGAGCCAAGATAGCATGGCTTTTTTTATCCAATTTGTACAGACCGGAATAGGTTGAACCAATCCAAACTGTATCAGCGTCAAATATAATATTCGAAGCTCCATGAATTTCATCTATCGTTGTAAAACTCTCATTATTGGTATTGAATATGAACAAAGTATGTCCCAATATCCAGATCATTCCTTTATCATCCCGACACACATCCCATATCTGATTGGCGTTGTTGTTTTTACTTTCAGCAGAAAGATCATAATTTTTGAAGGTATGACTGGAACGAGAGAAACGGCACAAGCCTTTCTCATAAATTCCCATCCAGAGGTATTGGGCATCAGCACACATGGACATGACATTGTTCCCGCTAATGTCACTATTCTGGCGGGAATACACAGTACTCTGCCTTGTGACTCTATCGTAAACATTCAATCCTCCCCCGTCCAGTCCGATATAGATTTGTTCTTTATCGGGACAAATAGCAGTTACGACATTGTGTGATAATGTTCCATTCATCATGTTCAGTGTGTGAAACGAATCGTAAGAAGGCGAGTGAAAATTAAGACCGCCCCGATAAGTTCCTACCCACAAACCTTCTTCTCGGTCAACAAACAGGGCATGGATCGCATCACTACTTATGGAACTGTTTTGCGGAATAATGTGGGTAATTTTTCCGTCATCCCATTTTACCAATCCTCCACCATCCGTACCGAACAAAACTTTGCCTTTATAATCGGTTATCGCCTTAATATCCGAAAGCATAAAGTCATTCCGCCTCTCAATTTTTCCGGTAGAGGTTATTTTAAATGCTTCTCCTTCGTGTCCGATGCCTGCTCCGGAAAACGCCGTTTCTTCTGTGGGACTATAATATAAATTATATAGATTATGTCTGGATAAAGACTGGCTATCGAACGGTAGCCAGCTGACAATGACTTCTTTCCAAGCATCAATTAAATACAGACCATCTGTGGTAAATGTTAGAAATAAGTGGTCTTTGTAATTTGCAATAGACAAGTAAGTCAGTTCCTTTCCATAGTTGCAAGTGGTAAACTGATTTTCATTTACCTGCACAAGAAGTTCGTTATAGCTTGTCAATACAAAAATCTTTCCTCCACACTGCATGATACTTTGAATAGGCGATTTTATCTGTCGTTTCTCACCGGATGCCATTTGTGTATAACATGCGTAAAATTTGTCCTCCGCAAAAGGGTATCGGTTCAATCCATTTTCCGTCCCCACCCACAAATCGCCACCTGTTGCCAAGATAGCTTCTACTTGATTATGTGCGATAGAATTTTCACCACTCGGATTGTGTTTGTATGTAATGAAGTTAACTCCATCGAACCGACATAAACCGTTGAAAGTCCCCATCCAGATAAACCCCAAACTATCTTGCGTGATACATTTTACTGTATTATCCGACAAACCGTCCGATGTATCGAATACTTTAAACTCTTTGTTTGCTGCATGAAAGGAAATTGACACAAAAAAGAGCAATAGATATATAGCAAAACATTTTTTCATTGTATTCACCCTTTATTCGTTCTACAAATATATTTGTTTAATACAAAAAAAGTTGTTTTTAAGCATAGAAAAGGGAAGGAATTCGTCAAAAAACGATATTTATCAGTCAATTTCCACACATCCTCTTTTTGCAACCAAGTAGTATCCCTATCTTCCTACCTTTATTTCCGGAAATAAAGGATATAACAAACCATTATTATACATAAAAAATGAATGATAAAAAATTAAATAAATGTGGTTCACTAAAACCGAATCGTTCATTGACATTGTTGACATTTGATTTGTCAAAAAGGTCTTTGAAAAGCGTTTTGGCGATAAGTAATAGTTCCACTATTTGCAGAATCTTAAAAATCAAACATTCAAGTCTCATATCGTGTTTTAAAATCATAGTCGGAACAGAATTTATCATTCTGACAAATTGTATTTTCTGTTGGCCGAGAATACGCTATATCCGTTCAATACCTCATACGCACGAAAGCAGGCAAATGAAAATTCGTAAATGACAGATTGATAGTATGATATCGAAATGATTACATTTTTTTTAGATTGAAATATCTCCTCAAAAGTACACTTATAAGTCTTCATCATGATGCAAACAAGTGTTTTATCTGTAAGTAGTAAGTCTTTTACCCGTAAGTAGTAAGTGTTTTGCTTATAAGTAGTAACCCTTTCATCCGTAAGTAGTAACCCTTTTCTGCATAAAATACCCGAAAATGCGGAAGAATATACGGGAATAGAGTATTCTTATTCTTTATTTATTCATAGAATATCCTGGAATGCAATTTTATAAAAAGGCGTGTGTTAGATTAATCGGGCATATAGTGTCAATCTGATATGGAAAATCGTGAATAGCCAACTATTCTGTCAACCACTTCCACGCAGGAATCACTTTTATATTTACTTCATCCTGCTCAATAGTCTCTTCTTGATCTTTGCTGATAATCAAAGCAGTACTTATGTTCATGAAACGGGAAAGGCTGACAAGGGCATTGACTTCCCTGTTTCGCGTCTGCTCGTCGCGGAGAGAATAGGAAACCTGAATAGCCAGCCCGGCATCGGGAACTACGAAATCTACTTCTACATTCTTATTGTAATAAAAGAGTGCTTCTCCATATTGTTTATAGAGATGGATAGCTACTATGTTTTCAAGTAGTTTGGTTTCAGGTTGAAAAAGGAACAGGTTGAGGATGCCGTTGTCGTAGAAATAATGTTTCTTTGTTCCTTCTCTCTGTGGAATGGAATCATTGAAATTACAGAGAGAGAAGATGAGATAAGCGTCGTGCAGATAACCTAAATAGCTGGAGATTGTTTCGCGGGTCACTTTGCTTCCATCTCCTTGCAAGATGTTCTGCAATCTTTTGATGGCTATTGGTTGAAGTACACTATCGGCCAGCTTACGTACTAACAGACGCAGGCTTTGTTCATTTCTTACATTGTTTCTTATGACAATGTCCGAATAGAGTATTTTTTGATATAGGGAGGTGAGCCAGGCACGCTTGTCTGTGTAACTGAAACTTTCGGGCAGGCCTCCATTGTAGAAATAACCTTCGAACAAACGCACTACGTCGGTTCTGATGGGAGCCAGATGCCAGTGGGTATCCAGTGTAATATGATTATATTCCAGATATTCCGTGAAACTGAAGGGGTATATTTCCTGCATCAGGTATCG
The DNA here is from genome assembly GCF_001940965.1 of Bacteroides sp. Phil13. Classification (NCBI taxonomy): domain Bacteria; kingdom Pseudomonadati; phylum Bacteroidota; class Bacteroidia; order Bacteroidales; family Bacteroidaceae; genus Bacteroides; species Bacteroides sp. Phil13. The sequence continues at coordinate 152,709 of NZ_MSHA01000032.1, forward strand.
TCCGCCCAGTGTAGAGGCTATTTCACGGCTGAGCATGTGGGCGTTGCTACCCGTGATGAAAACCCGTCTTTTCTCATCTGCCAGTCGGCGTGCGAAGTGTTCCCATCCTTCTACGTTCTGTATTTCGTCCAAAAAGATGATAGGCTCGAAGGCGAACATCTCTTTGTAACATTCTACAATCAGATGAAGTTCTTCCTTTTTAATATCCGTAATGCGTTCGTCCTCAAAGTTAATGAAGAGAATTTCTTGTTTACTATGTCCATCTTTTAGCAGTTGCAGTATATGCTGGTAGAGCATATAGGTTTTGCCGGCACGACGGATACCTACAAATACATAATTACCATTTTCCTCAATGGATATTTTGCGGGGCAATAGCTTCACTTGGCTGATGAACTCTTGCTGGTTCAGAATGATTTGTTTGATGATGTCTTTTTCCATACTTCAGCTTGCTTGATATGCAAAGATAGGAAATAATTCTATAAAATGCATATTTTGCTTGAAATATGTCTTCTATGGAAGTCATAATAGAAAGGAAATATGTCTTGTATAATCTTTGTGTTCATTTATTGTATAAGGATCAGAGACATTTGAAAACAAAAAAGGGAAGCTTTTTAACGGCTTCCCTTTTTTAATGCTTTGCTGCAAGTAACGGATTACTTACGCAGACCGAGCTCTTTAACGATGGCACGATATCTTGCGATGTCGCGATCCTTCAGGTAGTTCAGCAACGCACGGCGTTTTCCTACCAACATTGTCAAGGCTCTTTCAGTACTATAATCTTTTCTGTTGAGCTTCAGGTGCTCAGTCAGGTGGGAAATACGGTATGAAAACAAAGCTATCTGGGCCTCAGCTGAGCCAGTATCAGTGTTAGACTTTCCGTATTTGCCAAAGATTTCTTGCTTTTTAGCAGCGTCTAAATACATAACTTTTAATTAAATTGATATATTAATATTCTCTTAAAGAGGGTGCAAAGATAGAGATAATCTTTTATACTGCAATGGTATTCAGTGAAATTTTTCTCTTGCTACGGTTATATCTAATGCAAAATTCGTACCTTTGCAGCCAAATATATAGGTATTGTATGCAAAATATTAGAAACATTGCAATCATTGCCCATGTTGACCATGGGAAAACGACGCTCGTCGATAAGATGCTCTTGGCAGGAAATCTTTTCCGCAGCAACCAGAGCACAGGTGAATTAATGCTGGATAACAACGACTTGGAACGTGAGCGAGGGATAACGATCCTTTCTAAAAACGTTTCTATCAATTACAAAGGAACAAAAATCAATATCATTGATACTCCGGGACACAGCGACTTCGGAGGTGAGGTGGAACGTGTGCTGAACATGGCGGACGGCTGTATCCTGTTGGTGGATGCTTTCGAAGGTCCGATGCCCCAGACACGTTTCGTGTTGCAGAAAGCTCTGCAGATTGGTCTGAAACCCATTGTTGTAGTGAACAAGGTAGACAAACCGAACTGTCGTCCGGAAGAGGTATATGAAATGGTGTTCGACCTGATGTTCAGTCTGAATGCTACAGAAGATCAGCTGGATTTCCCCGTTATCTACGGTTCTGCAAAGAATAACTGGATGAGTACGGACTGGAAGACTCCTACTGATAATATCTTCGCATTGCTGGACTGTATTGTAGAGAATATACCGGCTCCCACGCAGTTGGAAGGTACTCCGCAGATGCTTGTAACTTCTCTGGATTATTCTTCTTATACCGGACGTATTGCCGTAGGTCGTGTACATCGTGGTACGCTTAGAGAGGGTATGAATGTATCTTTGGCCAAGCGTGATGGAAGTTTTGTGAAATCCAAAATCAAGGAACTGCATACATTTGAAGGTATGGGACGTGCGAAGGTATCGGAAGTTTCTTCCGGTGACATCTGTGCGTTGGTAGGTATCGAAGGCTTTGAAATCGGTGATACGATCTGCGACTTTGAAAACCCGGAAGCATTGCCACCTATCGCTATTGACGAACCGACTATGAGTATGTTGTTCGCCATTAATGATTCTCCTTTCTTTGGTCGTGATGGTAAGTTTGTGACTTCCCGCCACATCCATGACCGTTTGATGAAAGAATTGGATAAGAATCTTGCTCTGCGTGTGCGTAAGAGTGAGGAAGATGGAAAATGGGTGGTTTCCGGTCGTGGTGTACTCCATCTTTCCGTATTGATTGAGACTATGCGCCGCGAAGGTTATGAACTTCAGGTAGGTCAGCCACAGGTTATCTTCAAGGAGATTGACGGTGTGAAATGTGAGCCGATTGAAGAACTGACTGTGAATGTGCCCGAAGAATATGCCAGCAAAATTATCGATATGGTAACCCGCCGTAAGGGTGAAATGGTGAAAATGGAGAATGCAGGCGAACGTGTGAACCTGGAATTCAATATGCCGTCACGTGGTATCATTGGTCTGCGTACGAATGTACTGACTGCTTCTGCCGGTGAAGCTATCATGGCACACCGTTTCAAAGAATACCAACCGCATAAGGGAGATATCGAACGTCGTACCAACGGCTCCATGATTGCCATGGAAACAGGAACGGCTTTTGCTTATGCTATTGATAAATTGCAGGATCGTGGTAAATTCTTTATCTTCCCGCAAGAAGAGGTATATGCCGGACAGGTGGTAGGTGAACACTCTCACGATAATGACTTGGTAATTAACGTTACGAAATCCAAGAAGTTGACGAATATGCGTGCTTCCGGCTCGGATGATAAAGTTCGTCTGATTCCACCCGTACAGTTCTCACTGGAAGAGGCTTTGGAATATATCAAGGAAGATGAGTACGTAGAGGTTACGCCAAAGGCGATGCGTATGCGTAAAGTGATTCTGGACGAAATAGAACGTAAGCGTGCAAATAAGAACTAAAGTTGTTTGTAAATAGATAGAGAAGGAGTGCTTCACTGTAATGGTGGCACTCCTTTTCATTTATACGTTACTTGCAGGAAATGATTAATCTATAAATCTGATCTTTTCTGCATTTCTAGGTTTGGCAGAGGGAGTTTCATCCGGATAACCGAATGCGATACAATAGAGTAATTGATATCCTTCGGGAATATCCAGCTTCTTCAGATATTCGGCTGCTTCCGGTGTTGATGTCATGAATCGTGTCGGCCCGCCAAGGCAACAGGAGCCTATACCCATAGACCAGGCTGAAAGAATCATATTTTCACCCAGTAGCCCACAGTCTATTTGTGACAGGTCATAAGACTTGTCGTTGGCAATAAACACTACGGTAGAGGCATTGCGGAACATATTCTTGAAATTAGGATCTTCCGTTGCTTTAGGGTTTTGCTTTTTGTAAACTTCAGTAATACCGTTGATGAATTCCGGATTATCCACTACCCGTATTTCCCAGGATTGTTTGTTTTGTCCGTTAGGAGCATTGATACCGCAGTTCAGTATAATCTGCATTGTATCACGGTTTACCGCTTGCGGTTTGTACTTACGAATACTGCGGCGTGACATCATGTTTTCAATCACCGCATTCTCTTTACTTTCATTTGCACACGTGGCTTCATTCTCTTTTTGTACTTGCGTACCGCATCCGCAGAGCAACAACAGGCTGACAGTTGCCAACATCAATTTGATACTTTTCATATTGCTTTGTTTAGTATTGGTTTTCGCAAAGCTAACAAAAAAAACGTAGTAATGAAGTAGTTACTCGGAAAAAAGAACCTTTTTTATATTAAACCTTCCAACTCTTTTTTTACCAACCAGTATCCGACTTGTGCTTCGGATATGCCTTCAAGCAGTTGGTAAGGACATATAAACTGATCATTCTCAATTCTTGAATCCATATAATAGAAACAGCATGTATTATCTTTCTCGAAATGTTTGGCATATTCCAGAATGTGAGTCGATATAAGGAAAGAACAATGCGGATATTTTCTGAGTAATTCATTTACAGCAATAGAGGCTTCAAAAGCATCCTGTGCATTTGTTCCTCGGAACATTTCATCCAGTATTATCAGGCATCGTTTGCCGGATTTCGCTTTTTGGAGTACTTCTTTTATCCGCAGAATCTCCGCCATAAAATGACTCCTGCCATCGCGCAGGGAGTCCGGAAGATTGATGGAGGTATAGATCCCATCGAATACAGGGCTGGTCATTGAACGGGCGGGAACTGGCAATCCGCAGTGTGCCAGCCATACAGAGATGGTAATAGCTTTGAGGGTAGTTGATTTACCTGCCATGTTAGAACCTGTGAGGATACATATATTATTACCGTTCGTCATTTTCCAATCATTCATCCGTCCTCCTTCGGTAAATGGATGTACAAAGCCCGTGATGGACAAATCCATTGCTTCAGTCATCTTCGGGCGGCAGCAGAAACCTTTGCTGATTGCTATGCGGTGTGCAGTACGGCATACATCCAGTATATAAATATGGGAAAGCAGCCCTCTTATCAATTCTAAGTGGATACAGCGGAACAGATAATCGTACTTATCGATGATATAGCTGGAAGGGGATTTTTCTTTTTTATAGAGTTCGACTACTTCTTTCAACTCGCTACTATATATCGTGTATTGAATGCTCTGTGCCAGTTCTTTTAGAAGTAAAGGGGCATTTTCCGGGAGATTTGTTCGTAATGATTCCAGTTGATTTAACAATCGGATAGTCAAAGTAACACCTCGTTTAATGACATAACGTTGAGCATCGTGTCTTAATAAACGGTCGAAGGCTGATGTTAGCGAAACTAAAATATTAGGTCTTCTGATCTGGTCGCGATATTCCAAATAATATTCGATGAAGTCAAGTTCTTCTTCATCCAGGGGGAGCTCGGGTAGTTCCTGCCAGGCGATTGCCTCTTGCCTTTTCTGTATAACGGATATGTCATTCAGGGGAGAGGTAATCCAATCGAGCATCAGGCGTTTCCCGTTTTTGGTCTCTGTTTTGGAGAATAAAGAGTAGAGGGGATATTCGTCATATATTCCTTCTGTAATGCTTAAGTCGGCTTGCGTTTGCTTGTCCGTATCCAGATAAGTCATATTCTTAGGTATTACGTATAGCGCAAAAGTAGGAAAATAATCATGAAGAACAAGTGAAACGGATAAAAACAAAAAAAGCAGCTCTTGATTACCAAGAGCTGCTTTCGCATATATATCTAAACCGGTTTTATTCAGATTAGAGCTTCGGGCCAGCAGCAACCAGTGCTTTACCGGCTTCATTACCAGTAAACTTAGCGAAGTTCTTGATGAAACGGCCAGCCAAGTCTTTTGCTTTTTCTTCCCACTTGCAAGCACATTCGTAAGTGTCGCGCGGGTCAAGGATCTTCGGATCTACGTTAGGCAATTCAGTCGGAACAACGAAGTCGAAGAAAGGAATAACCTTAGTCGGAGCCTTGTCGATAGAACCGTCAAGGATAGCGTCGATGATACCACGGGTATCTTTGATAGAGATACGTTTGCCGCTACCGTTCCAACCTGTGTTAACCAAGTATGCCTTAGCACCAACTTTATTCATCTTCTTAACCAGTTCTTCTGCATATTTAGTCGGGTGCAGTGACAAGAAAGCAGCACCGAAGCAAGCAGAGAATGTCGGAGTCGGTTCAGTGATACCACGTTCTGTACCAGCCAACTTAGCAGTGAAACCAGACAGGAAGTAGTACTGAGCTTGTTCCGGGTTCAGGATAGATACCGGAGGCAATACACCGAAGGCATCAGCTGACAGGAAGATTACCTGGTGAGCGTGAGGACCTTTAGAAACCGGCTTAACAATGTTGTTGATGTGATAGATAGGATAAGAAACACGAGTGTTTTCTGTTACGCTCTTGTCTGTAAAGTCGATCTTACCATCAGCGGCAACCGTTACGTTCTCTAACAGAGCGTCACGTTTGATAGCATTGTAAATATCGGGTTCGCTGTCTTTATCCAGGTTGATAACCTTAGCGTAGCAACCACCTTCGTAGTTGAATACACCTTCGTCATCCCATCCGTGTTCGTCATCACCGATCAACAGACGTTTCGGGTCGGTAGACAAAGTTGTCTTACCTGTACCAGACAGACCGAAGAAGATAGCAGAGTCAGTACCTTCCATATTAGTGTTGGCAGAACAGTGCATAGAAGCGATACCACGCAACGGGTTCAGATAGTTCATGATAGAGAACATACCTTTCTTCATTTCACCACCGTACCAAGTATTCAGAATAACTTGTTCGTTAGTCTTCAGGTTGAATACAGTAGCTGTTTCAGAGTTCAGACCCAGTTCCTTGTAGTTGTCAACCTTAGCTTTAGAAGCGTTGAAAGATACGAAGTCAGGTTCGCCGTAGTTAGCAAGTTCTTCAGCTGTCGGGCGGATGAACATGTTAGTTACGAAGTGAGCTTGCCAAGCAACTTCCATGATGAAACGTACTTTCAAACGAGTAGCAGGGTTAGCACCGCAGAAAGTATCAACAACGAACAGACGTTTGCCGCTCAATTCTTTTACAGCCTTAGCTTTCAAGTCTGCCCAAGCTTCTTCAGAGCAAGGTTTGTTGTCGTTTTTGTATTCGTCAGAAGTCCACCATACAGTGTTTTCGCTGGCTTCATTCTTAACGAAGAATTTATCTTTAGGAGAACGACCGGTATAAATACCTGTCATAACATTTACAGCACCCAGTTCAGTTACCTGACCTTTTTCAAAACCTTCCAAACCTGGTTTGGTTTCTTCTGCGAACAGTACATCATAAGACGGATTGTGGATGATTTCCTTCACGTCTTTGATACCGTACTTGCTTAAATCTAAATTTGCCATTTCTTTTAATGATTTAAAATTTTGGTATTTGGTTTATTAATCTCTTGCTAATATCTTTTTACCTTCTCTTTTCAAGGGGAAATTGGTATGAATTGGGTTATGTTCCAAACAGCCCCTTGTTTTTCGCGTACAAAAGTAGTATTTTCTTTCGAAACAAACACCTGATTAGAGAAATTTTTCTTTAATGAGAAGTCTTTTATAACTCCGTAACAATATCTGCAAACTGAATGTTGCAAATTGCACAAGAAATCGTTTACTTTGCGCATATAAATTCAAATTACATCATGAAAATTATCAATTTTGCCGAGACAAACTCCATCCTGAACCAGTATGTTGCCGAGATCCGGGATGTACAAGTACAAAGCGACCGCCTTCGCTTCCGTCGAAACATTGAACGCATCGGGGAAATTATGGCGTATGAAATGAGTAAGGACTTTGCTTATTCTTTGAAGAATATCCAGACTCCGTTGGGGATAGCACCTGTGCAGACCCCGGATAATCAGCTGGTATTAAGTACCATTTTGCGTGCCGGATTACCTTTTCATCAAGGTTTTCTAAGCTACTTTGATGGTGCGGAAAATGCTTTTGTTTCTGCTTACCGAAAGTATAAGGATACGCTGAAGTTTGATATTCATATTGAGTACATCGCTTCACCACGCATCGATGGAAAGACACTGATTATTACGGACCCTATGCTGGCAACAGGTAGTAGCATGGAACTGAGCTATCAGGCTATGCTGACGAAAGGGCACCCGTCGGAGATACATGTCGCTTCCATTATTGCCAGCCGTCAGGCTGTAGAACACATTGCTGCAACATTTCCTGAAGACAAGACTACAATATGGTGTGCTGCCATCGACCCGGAGATAAACGAACATTCATATATCGTTCCGGGGTTGGGAGATGCAGGTGATTTGGCTTTCGGCGAAAAAGAATAGATATTATCAAGCTGCTTACTGCCAATCTTCAGAAATTGGTGGTAAGCAGAATGGATAAAACAAATAAAATCGAAATTAGATATCCCGCAGATAGTTTTCCAGTGTAACATCTTGTCCGAGTTGCATCTTCTTACGGATTCTGTATCGACTTGTATTTATAGTTTCAGGTAAAACGGAAAGCATTTGTGCAATTTGTTTTGTTTCCATACCAGTGCGTACATATGCACATAAACGTAGTTCATTTTCTGATAAATTGGGATGAATGGAATATAGTTTCTTAAAAAAATCGGGGTGTACTTCTTCAAAATGATGTTTGAAAAACATCCATTCGTCTTCTGTATCCAAGTGCGATTTAATTTGTTGTTTTAGCGTTCTTCCTCCTAGCGTAGACAGTTCTTTACTACCTTCCAGTTCCTCTATTTGCTTTAATAAACCTTTTAGAACCCGATTCTTTTCAATAGAGATCATGGAGTTGGACGTCAATTCCCTATTTTTTAGATCTAACTCCAGATGATATTTTTCATTTTGTAATTGTTGGCGTTGAAGACGTTCGTTTAGTTCTCGATTTTCTGCTTCTTTCAGTTGCTTGGCGATCTTTTCCTTCTTTCTTGACAACCAGAATATATAACCAATAATGCAGCAAATCATTAAACCTATTAAGAAGCTGGCTATAGTCAATTTTTTATGGAGTTCGATACGCTCGGAAGCTTCATGCAATTCATTCTCATATTGTTCAATTGCCATTTTCATTTCATACTGATTGATTTCATTTGATTTGGCATACCCGGTTGTTTCTTCTTTGTATTGCAAATACTGTTTTAGGTACTGATAAGCACTGTCGGGTAAGTTTTTCCTATCATATATTTCTGCAAGGCCATATAAAGTGTGAATGGCTGAAAAGGCATCCTTGTTGGCCTCGGCAGAATGGCGTGCTTTTTGAAAATAAAAAAGGGCAGAATCTTTTTCATTCTTATAAATATATAATGCTCCCATATTAATGAGAGTATAAGTTTGTGATGTCTTATTTGTGATTTTCTGAGCGGTTTTATATGCTTCGCGCGCGTACTTCTCTTTATCAGGTAGAGTTTGCGAAACAAAATAGAGTGAGGTCAGCACATCGGTTCTGAAAGGAAGGTCTTCTTGCGCTATTCTCTCATCAAGTAGAGCAGTCAATATCTCTATGCCTTTTTGTGGATGTCCAAGATGATATTGACTAATTCCTATATTGTGTCGATTCTTAATTTCATCATCAATGAATCCACCTTTCTTGAATATTTCGTCGGCTTGCAGATAATATTTATATCCTTCTTGGTATTCTCCTATTCTTCTCATAATCGAACCTATATTGACATATGTATAACCAAGACTATATAAATCATTTATGGATTTAAAGTAATTTTCTTGTCTCTTAAATGTGCGATAAGCTTGTGGGTATTTGTTATGTTTTGCCAAAAGCATTCCCTTAACGAAGAAAATACGGGCGTGATCATAAGTGTAATTAACGGAATCCACTTTTTCTAATGCTTCTTCTATAAGGGTTTCTGTTTCTTCTGTATTTGTTTCAAATTTCAGCCAGGCATCCCAATATAAGGCACGCGCTTGCAGGTTTCTATTGTTTTTTAGATTTGCTATCTGGTACATGCGAGTGATAAGTGGATAAAACTGCCTTCGTTCATTATTTTTATAGTCCACCAGCTCAAGTTGCTTTCCTAAAGAGTCAAAAGAAGCATCGATAGGTTTCCATCGATATGAATTACTTCCTAAAACAGAATGTTGTAATAAGAATATACATAAATATATTAAAAATGCATTTTTCATGCTACAAAGATAACAAAAAAGGGTTTTGTACATCATTTGTCTATTCGGTTTTTTTCGATGAAATGGGGTCTTCCATTAATTTTGCCTATTATTGTTTAACGATCTCAAAGGAGTATTCTCTCTTTGGGAATAAAATGATTGCTTATGGGAAATATTACTTTTAAAATGTTTTTTCTGCTGACTGCATTGTTGGGTTACAACTTTGCTATGGCGCAGACGGGGGCTCCTCATACTCTAAGAGGAGAAAGTCAGGTTGCAAGTGTATCATTGAATTGGAAAAGTCCAGCCGAGGCTAAAACAATGCAATGGCATAATGATACACCTTATAACGGTGTGAGCGGAGTAAGCTTGAATGGGGAAATTCCTGTTCTTTATATTGCTAACCGTTTTGATAAGGATGATCTTAAAGAATATAAAGGTTCAGTAATTGATGCTATCTCATTTTGCAATTACAGTGCAGTGCTTGAGGTTAGTCTTTTGTTGTATGAGAATGATAAAGTAGTACGTGAACAGAAGGTGAATCTTGAGAATCTGAAACTGAAAGAAATGCAGACTATCAAGTTGGACGAACCTTATACTGTGCGTGACGATGTAGAATTGACTGTAGCTGCTAAATTAGTTCATGGTACGAACCTTACTTTTGTTGGCATTATGGACCGCGTACCAGGTGTTACGGGCAAGGGTGACTTATATTCGTATGATGGAAAGAATTGGAAAAACGTGGTGAAAGGTAATTTCCTGGTATCTGCTCATATTGATATACCTGCTGCAGGAGAACCTGACGGATATAATGTATATCGTGGCGATACTAAAGTAAATACAGCTTTGCTGACGGAAAAAACTGCCTTGTTGAAGGACGAACCTAAGGGTACTTATGATTACTGTGTGTCGGCTGTTTATGGTGAAAAGGAAGAAAAGTCATTCCCTTTGTCATTGACCAATATTCCTGTAGAGGATGCCCGCCCAATTGCAGTGGACGTAAGAGCTGCGGTTAATGGTTTGAATGCGACGTTGAGTTGGAAATCTCCGATTCTTGCTGATAAAACATTGACTTGGAGTAATGGGGAAAAAGGTAAGGCCATGGGAGGAACTTCCGGTACAGTGCGTAAAATATGGGCAGTAAATGCATTTTCCAGCGATGAATTGGCTTCTTATGCTGATCATAAAATTACAGCCATTAATGTTATGCTGAATTCTGCAGTAACGGAAATGCGTTTGGTGATTCTTGAGAATAGTAAAATTGTATATTCTCAGCAGGTGTCAGCTGAAGAAATTGCTGCACTGGAAGTGCATAAATGGGCTAAAATGGCTTTAACAACTCCGTACGTTATTGATCCGAGTGCAGAATTGTCTTATGGTTATTATGTGGTTCATGCAGCAGATCTTTTCCCTGGGTTGTTGGATAGTGGACCGGCTATTTCCGGTGCATGCTTTATTTCAACTTCTACGGCAAAATCTGATTTTGATACTACAGTGCCCAGTTGGACTAATATTGAGGCAGCAGCTAATGCAAACTGGATGCTAAGTGCTGATGTGGAAGCTCAGAGTGAGATTAAGACTCCGGTAGTGAAAGACTATACCGTATATCGTGATGGCGTGGAAGTCAAATCCGGAATAACAGGTTTAACTTATACGGAGGAATTAGCTCCAGGTACATATACTTATACAGTTGTGGCAAATTATACAGATGGTCTTTCTTCAAAGGCTTCCGCTTCTGCTACAGCTACAGTTGAATTGCCGGCTGAATATGTACGTCCTACCTTTACCGAAACTGATTTCGATAAAGGAAAGTTATCTTTGAAATGGGATGTATATACGGATTTGCCTATGGAATTGAAACATTATGGTGAACCCAAATATAAATGGGGCATGACCAATGATGGAAAAGATGTGGATCTTTATGTCGGAGCACAATTTACCAAAGAAGAGTTGGCTCTTTATGCAGATTATGAGATAACAGGTGTTAATCTGTACTTAACGGATGATGTTAAGGAGCTGAAAGTTGTGCTGTGCTCTGCCAATAAGAAAATCTTAGCTTCTAAGACTGCTACTTCTATCAAAACAGGTGAAATGTTTAGTGTTGCATTCGATGAGCCGGTAGCTGTACCTGTAGGAAGTTCTATTTATGTGGGATACTTTGTTCTGTTTGCTGATGGAAAAGAACCTATTGCTGCTGATGCCGGTCCACGTGTGACTGGAGGTGATATGCTTAGTTTGGATGGAACAACTTGGGTTGCTTACAGCCGGATCGATGCAGAATTTAATAGTAACTTTGTAGTAGGAGCACAGGTACGTTTGAAAGGTTCACAAAAGGCTGCTACGACTACACTTAGAAAGACAGCACCTGTTAATAATCAAATGGTTCCGCTTGAAAGAATGTCAGGCAGATCATTCTCTGACTTGAAATCGGCAACAGCCTTTGGGGTAAATGGTGTTGTTGCGACTCGTGCAACTGATAATAAGCCTACTATAAAGAACTTCCGTGTTTATTGTAACGGTTCATTGGCTACTGAAACAGAAGATCCGGAGTATACTGCAACGTTGAACTACGGTAAGTATGAATATGCTGTATCCGCTGTTTATACAAATGGATGGGAATCCGCTCTTTCTGATACTTATACTGTTGAATACAAGCAACCTAATCTTGCACCTGCTCCTTACGGTTTGAGCGGTACATTGGAGAATAAGAATCTGACTTTGACATGGCAATCGCCTGAAGCTGCTAATGAAATGAACTATCAAGATAAGACATCCGGTAGTAAAGCAATTGGATTGACTAGGAGTAGCGGGGTATATGGATACTTTGTAATTGCTTATGATGCTGATGATTTGGTTGATCAGGTAGGTAAATATATAACTCACATTAAATATAGTTTGAGTGATGTTTATTTGCAGACTTCTGCCATAGCTGTCTTTTATGATCGTAATTTAGTTTATGAACAAGAAGTTGATGTGAAGACTCTGGTAGCAGGAGAAAATGTTGTTCGTTTGGATAAACCGGTAGTAATTCCGGCTGGTCATGAAGTTTGTGTAGGATATTATGTTAGCCACATTAATGGAGTGAAGCCCAATATGACAGATGAAGGACCGGCAGTGGATGGAAAAGGTAATCTGATTACTACCGATGGAACTACTTGGAGAACGTTGAAGTCTATGAATAAGGATTTGGATTACAACTGGCGAATTTCCGCAGTTCTGCAGGATGCCGATAAGCAAGCTGTTACTCGTGCAGAAGAACCTGCTACAACTTATAATCTTTACATTGACGGTACACTCTTGAAAGAAGGTATTCAAGCTACCAATTATACAGTTGAAAATGCAGCAGACGGCTCATATACAGTAACTGCGGTGGTTGGCGGTGTAGAAACGGCTGCATCTAATGCTGTTATTGTAGGTGTACCGACAAGTATTGATAAAGTAGAAGATGGCAGTGTGAAAGCATATTATGACAGCCAACTTCAGAAAGTAGTATTACCAGAGGTGGGAACTGCTTATATCTATTCTGTTAGTGGTACTCTGATAAAGCAAGTTATGAATGTTGAGTTTGTAGATATGTCGGACTTGCCGGCTGGAGTATATGTTGTACGAGGGGTACTTACCAGTGGAGAACAAATGATTAAAGTCCTTAAATAAGAATGTTAATAGATTGACAATGGAGGTTGAATAAGTCTTCCTCTCTAATGATTAAAAGTTCTCTCTACTCTTTGGGTATGAGGGAACTTTTTTTGTTATACGTTGGGAGAAGAATTTTAGTCATTCTTTCCGTAATTGCGCTTTATAATAGTGGCCTGAAAAGCTTTTTTATCGGCCAGTAGCAGATCTTCATCATCAAAGGCACGAAGGCTGTACCAAAAAAGAATATCTCCCGTACCACCCAGAACGCCAAATAATCCCAGAAAGAATATGTTGGCTTCTCTTGTACAGAATCCATGGATTGCAGGCATCACTCCCAATAAGATGCCCGGTAATAATAAGGATACCCGATAGAACTTCAATGGGATTGGACGGGTTGGGGTAAACCCTATGCTATGCTGATGAGGAGTATCTGAAAGAGGCTTTAAGTAACCTGATAGACAATGCGGTGAAATACTCTAAGGATACGATAGATATACAGATTACTTCCTGCCTTTCCGGACAGTATACTCAGATCAAGGTGCGGGATAATGGTATCGGTATTCCGCTTGCGGCTCAACGGATTGTATTTGATAAGTTTGAACGCGTAATTACCCGGAATGAGGATGCGAAGAAGAAAGTATCCGGCTTCGGCTTGGGGCTGAACTATGTGATGAATGTGGCTCGTGAACATGGAGGATACGTCAGTGTGGAGAGTGTGGAAGGAAAATATAGCGAATTTACGGTTTCTTTGCCATTGCCGGTGGAGAACGAGGAATGACGTGGCCTGACCTGTCCGCTTTTCGATAGGCAAGCCGGACCACGTTTTTTTAATTGTTATTCTACGGGAGGCACATCCAGAATGCTGCCATATCGATGGAATTCGAAGGAGATGCTTTGCTCTTTAATATAATGTATTAACTCTACACGTCCGTTTTTCACAGGTTTTGCCGTGGCAATGTATTTGTTTCTACGGGCTGCCTCTTCATACATTTCCATCGGAATATCAGCGCCACAAGTGCGGATACGTTCATAGCTCCTCATTGTTTTGAGGAATTCATCCAATGTTTCTTTCTTTAGTGTACAGCCGGTAGATGATAATGCAGTCGTGCGATCATCATTCGGGTCAAAGCTGATAGTCAGTGGTGTGTGGCAGAGCTTTGTGGCAAGTGCAATCATTTCCGCTTCTTCGTTACTATCTCCCGGGAAAAGGCGGAGTACCATATTCTTTAATGGCAGATAACGGAATGCATTCTGTTCGCCATATAACTTATTGATATCCCGTGCATGCGCAAATTCTTCTTCATAAGCATGAGGATAACTTTGCTTATAATCCGTATTACTTTCCGGTTTGTCGGTAATCTTCACAAGGCAGGCACAATAGTTCGGTCCGCCTGCTTTTACACCACCACCGAAAGCAGATAGTTTCATCCCACCGAAAGGTTGGCGGTTGACAATAGCACCTGTGATACCACGATTGATATAAAGATTACCTGCCAGAATGGAGTCCTTCCAGAGTTTTTGTTCGTTTTCATCCAGGCTTTGCAGACCGGAAGTCAAACCGTAGTCCAGGCTGTTCACCAACTCTATTCCCTGTTGAAGATTGTCAATACAAGCCACACTTAACATGGGACCGAACAATTCGGTACGGAATGAATAACTGCCCGGTTTTACTCCCCACTTCACGGTAGGGGCGAGGATGTATTGCTTCTCGTCAATAAACTTAGGTGGAACCAGCCAGGACTCGCCGGGTTCCAGTGTAAGGGCTTGCAATAACTTGTCGTTCCGGTTGGTAATCATGGGGCCTACTACGTTACCAGCTTCCCATACACTGCCTACTTTTATACTGGTGGCGGCATCCTTCAGCTTATCCTGGAAGTTCTTGTCTTCGTATACAGAGCGTTCTACAAGCAGTAGGGAACATGCTGAGCACTTTTGTCCGGCATTTCCGAAAGCAGAAGTAACGATATTCATGATGGCATGATCACGGTCGCCCGAGGCTGTGAGGATAATAGCATTTTTTCCACCGGTTTCGGCAGAAAGTGGGGTAGACGGGTTGGTACGTGCAATGCTTTGGGCTGTATCCGTACCTCCTGTCAGGATGATATGCTTGATAGCCGGAGCTGTGGTCAATTCTTTCAGTGCTTCACGGTCGGTTATAATGACTTGCAATGCTTCTTTGGGCACTCCTGCATCCCAGAAAGCCTTGGCAAATAGCCATGCTACGGGAGCAGCTACTGTTGCGGGTTTCAGTATCACGGTATTGCCACCGGCCAATCCGGCTACAATGCCGCCGATAGGAATGGCACATGGGAAGTTCCACGGCGAAATGACGAGGATTGTTCCTTTGGAGGTGATGTCCACATCATGCAGTGCGGCGAATTTTTTCATTGTTGTGGTATAGAAGCGGGCGTAGTCGATACCTTCGGATACCTCTACATCTCCTTCTACCACTGTTTTACCTGTTACAGCACACATACTGCCTATCAGGTCTCCGCGCATATCACCCAGACGATTGGCTGCTTCGAACATGATTCTATGACGTTCCTCTAAGGTAGTGTTCCGCCAGCCTGTGGGATCTTTCTCTGCAATGCCGATGATTTGCTTTATTTGTTCCGTATTGGCTTGCGACATTTCGCAAATACATACTTCATCATTCTGGCAGCGGTCCATGTACTTATGGCGTTTTTCACAGATGATGTCTTCGGTTCCTATTTGCAGAGGAATGATTTCTGGAGTATCGGCGGAAGACTTTTTCCATTTGGCAAAGATCTTTCGTACCCATTTCTGGTTTTGAGGCAGATCAAAATCCGTATCCGGTTCGTTTTTCATCACGTCGGATGGGGGGACGGGAGAATACGGTAAAAGCCTGTTCTGCGTGCGCGTAGGAATATGAGAAACGCTATCTTTCTTGTGATATGCTTCTTCAAACTGTTTTTGCAGGAAATTCCAGGTGTCAGTTCCCGGTTTCAGATTGAATGAATGAGTGAGGAAGTTATCCGGAGCTGTATTTTCGTCCATGCGGCGTACCAAATAAGAGATTGCATTCAGGAAGTGTTCATCTTTCACTACCGGTGCATATAGTATGATGTGATTACCCAGTTGCGACTGTGCACGCCATACATGGTCGGCCATACCTTCCAACATCTCAAATGTCATATACTCTGAACTGTTGTTTTTCTGGCTTAACAGGTAAGCGTAGGCTATTGTGAACAGGTTATGCGAAGCCACTCCGATGTGCAACGCTTTTGCATTTTCGGGCAGCAGGGCGCGTTCCAGAATATGCAGGTAGTTTGCATCTACTTCCGTTTTTGTGGAAAGTATGGGGTTGGGCCAGCCGCGCAAGGAAGAAATCACGGTTTCCATTTCCAGATTGCAACCTTTTACAAGGCGCATTTTGAGTGGTGCACCTCCCTCAGCCACGCGTGCCTTTGCAAATTCCAACAATTCCGTCTGGAAATCATAGGCATCAGGCAGATAAGCTTGTACAACGATACCGGCTGAATAGTCTCTGAATTCCGGTTTGCTTAGTACAGTTTTAAACAGGCGTAAAGTAAAGTGTGAATCTTTATATTCTTCCATATCCAGATTGACAAACTTCGCATGTTTCACTCCGTTTTCATCTGTATGCGGGAAGTCTATTGCTTTTTGGTAAAGAGCGGACATGCGTTTCACCAGTTCCGGGAAACTCTCTTCATAATTCAAAGCATGCGTCTGGGCATAGATGCCGGATATCTTTACGGAGATATAGTTAATATCCGGAGCTTCCAATGCTTCCAGGTAATGATAGTAACGGTGATCTGCTTCCCCATTGCCTAAAACGACTTCACCCAGTAGGTTCACATTTTGTCCAACCTTTTGCTGTGCACGTTCAGACAGGTGCCGGGTTAACTTGGGACGGGCTTCGTCAAGGATGACTTTAGACGTATCCATGCGTAAACGCTTCTTTATAATAGGTATGGCGATGAAGTCGAAATGATGTCCGAAGGCTTGGTACATTTTAAAGAGGAAAGTATCCCGCTTGTTCAGGAATTCAGGTACTCCATAGCGGTCTATCAGAGTCTTAATGCGGGCGGCAAGTTTTTTGCGATCACGTATCTGCGAAGATTCATCCAGCATTTTCACTAGGAACTTCTTGTCCTGCGGGCGTTGCACCATGACGGCATACTTGTGCTGTTCTTTGCGCTCTTCGTTTGTAATGGTTTGCTCACACGTGTTGTGTAGCTTCAGTACCCATTCTTGTACTTCGGCTATGGTAGGTCTATTATCCATAATCTATTCATGTTTAGTAAATGACTGAAAATAAATATCACTCGCGAACTAAAAACATGAATAAAGGGTGGGACTGAACATTACGGCACGATACCGGTGCAAGGTCTGGAGAGCTTGCTGGGAAAACCGGTCAAAGATTAATCTTCTACCCATAGTACAGTGATGTTAAAGGTTAATGTATGCCTGATGCAAATATACACTAATTCTTTTATTATCAAAGAGAAAGGGCAGAAAAAACTTTGAAGGCGCAGCTATTCTAATACTCCTTCTGGAATTGCCGGAATGGTATTGAATGCCCCGATAATGGAATAGTCGGTATCATCCACTGTCATTGTTAAAAGTGGTTTTATGATAATGTCATTTCTTGTAGAGGCGTCTTTGGGGACAAGTTTTTTCCAATCTACATCCAGATAGCGTTGTATGAGGCCAAGTATAGCGTAACTCGTGATACCGTTTTCCTTTTCAAACTTGAAATTATGCGGTGTGGGCGGAATTGTTGCATCTGTAAAGTTTCCTTTTGTATCGGCCGAATAGTTCAATGTGAGATAAGGTATGGCATCGGTAGAAGATGAAGCTTCCGTGACATGTTCTGTTTTTGACGAAAAGCTGTAGATACCTTTGGCGATGAGGTGATCCGAAACTTTGTGCTTTGAATCAGCGTAAGGGAAGAAATAGCACTCCAATCCGGAACGGTGTTGGAGTGTTGTTCTCTAATTTGTCGTCATCACAGCTCGTGAAGCTGATTACGGATATTAACAGGAATATCCAGAATAAGTGTTTTGTTTTCATCTTGCTTTATTTCAGGGCAAATATAGGCTTTTAAAGTTTAAATCCCAAAATTGTATATGATATTTGGGATTATCTGTTGACGGAATTGATTCTTTGCGGAAAAGATGTGAATCAAAGGTTGCTGATGACTTTCTTGTTAGTTTGTTGATAATCAGCTAATAGTATTTACCGTGTGCTTATCATAAGATGTAAAAGCGTTTACCGCCGTATGTAACGGTCTTTACCCCTTATTGTAACGGCCTTTACCTCGGCGTGTAACGGTCTTTACCTCGGCATGTAAATGGAGTTACCGTGTGGAGTGAACAAAGTTACCATTTGGGGTATCCCGCTATCACTTTATCACACTTTATTCATAACCCGTCTTCAACTATTGATTTGTATTATTTCTAAAAAGCCTCATTACCGTACTATATAATAGTAGCGGTAATGAGGCTTTTTAGAAAAGGAATAGTGTATTCGCTTACTTTACTTCCCAAATATCATTCGTCATCAACAGTTCCTTGAAGTTGTGATACTTCTTCTTTGCTGATACTTCTTCAATCTGTTCCATTACAGCATCGTCATAAGTCGGAGCTTCCACATCGCGGATTACACCGAGAGCAACCGGGAAGTCAGGACCTTCCATCAGAGCCAATTTCAGTTGCAATGTATTATCCATGCAGTGTGCATCATGAATGAGGATATCCTTTTCTGTGATACCGTTCTCGCCCAACTTTACAACTTTCAGTCCGAAACCTTCCTGCATCAATCCAAACTCTTTGTTCTCACCGAAAAGCATTGGCTTACCGTGTTCCAGGTAGATAGCATTCTTGGCACGTCCGTCTTTGTTGTATATAGAGTCGTAGGTTCCGTCATTGAAGATAACGCAGTGTTGCAAAATCTCACACACAGCGGCTCCTTTATGGTTAGCAGCAGCCTTCAGAACTTCTCCTGTGCCGGGACCATCTGTGGCTACACAGCGTGCAAAGAAACGTCCACGGGCACCGAAGCAGAGTTCAGCTGGGTGGAACGGATCTTCTACCGTACCATAAGGAGAGGATTTGCTGACGAAGCCACGGGGAGACGTCGGGGAATATTGTCCTTTTGTCAGACCGTAGATGCGGTTGTTCAGCAACAGAATGTTGATATCTATATTACGACGGATAGCATGGATAAAGTGGTTACCACCGATAGCCAGACCGTCACCATCACCTGAAACCTGCCAAACGCTCAGGTTAGGATTGGTTACTTTACATCCGGTAGAGATGGCGGCAGCACGTCCGTGGATAGTCTGCATCGCATACGTATTCATATAATAAGGCAGACGGCTGGAGCAACCGATACCCGAGATAACGGCAGTTTCCCAAGGCTTAACACCGATTTCTGCCAACGCTTTGTGCAGTGAATTCAAGAAGAAGTGGTCACCGCAACCCGGACACCAACGAGGCTGTCCTTTTTTGAAATCTTTAGCTGTATATTCGCTCATGTCTTTCGATACTTTACGGGGTTATTATTTATTTAAAATCTCGGTGAAGGCAGCCACTAATTCGCTTACTACGAACGGCTGTCCCTTGACTTCATTGAATTGATACGGAGTGAAATTATCCACCTTCATGCGGAGATAACCGGCAAATTGTCCCAGATTCTGTTCGGCAACTACCACTTTCTTGTATTTCTTCAATACTTCAGCCGTATTTTTAGGCAGAGGATTGATATAAGAGAAGTGAGCTAAGGCTACTTTTTGTCCGGCTTTGTTCATCTCTTCCATAGCAGAATACAAGTGTCCGTAAGTACCGCCAAAACCTACAATCAGCAGGTCTGCATCATCTGCACAGCCTTGTACTTCTACATCGGGTACAGCAATCTTTGCAACTTTTTCTGCACGCAGGTGGCACATTAGATTGTGGTTTTCAGGATCGGTAGAGATCGCACCAGTGTTGCTGTCTTTTTCCAGACCACCGAGGATATGAGTATAGCCTTCTTGTCCCGGAACGGCCCAGTAACGTACTTGGTTCTCAGGATTGCGTTTATAAGGAGTATAGTTATCCTTCATTTCAGGAGTAACATACTGAGGTTTGATTTCAGGATATGTATCCAGGTTCGGCAGCTTCCATGAACCGGAACCGTTGGCTACGAAACCGTCTGTTAACAGAACTACCGGAGTCATGTGTTCCAAAGCCATTTTACAAGCTGCATAGGCTGCATCGAAGCAGTTTGTCGGTGAGGTTGCAGCAATAACCGGCATTGGACTCTCACCGTTACGACCAAACAAAGCCTGTAACAAGTCCGTTTGTTCCGATTTAGTCGGCAAACCTGTGGAAGGACCACCGCGTTGTACGTCCAGAACAACCAAGGGAAGTTCTGTAATCACTGCAAGGTTCATAGCCTCTGATTTCAGGCAGACACCCGGACCGGAAGTGGTAGTTACAGCCAATGCACCAGCAAAAGAAGCACCGATAGCCGTAGCACAGCCGGAAATCTCATCTTCACATTGAACGGTAATGACACCTAAGGATTTATGTTTGGAGAGTTCATGTAATACGTCCGTAGCCGGAGTGATGGGATAAGAACCCAGGAATAACTTCAGACCTGCTTTTTCAGCAGCAGCAATGAAACCGTAGGCTGTAGCTTTGTTGCCCATGATATCCATATATATTCCGGGCGTCTTTATCTTACTTTCTATCTTATAAGTATGTGCTACGGAAGCGTGTGTATTGTGACCATAGTCGTAACCGACGTGAATTACCTTGATGTTGGCTTCTGCTATTTCCGGCTTTTTTGCAAACTTCTCTCTAAGGAAATCTTCTGCAATCTTCAGGTCGCGATTGAACAACCAGCATACCAGGCCGAGAGCGAACATGTTGCGGCATTTCAGCATTGCTTTGTTGTCCATACCTGTTTCTGCCAGACAGTCTTTCACCATTTGAGAAATAGGAGCGGCAATAACATCTTGCTTGATACCCATTTCTTCGATAGGATTGTCAGTCTTGAAAGCGGCTTTCTGTAAATCGGAAGCCTGGAAACAGTCTGTGTCGATAATGATGCAAGCAGTAGACTTAGCAAACTTATACTGTGTTTTCAATGCGGCAGCGTTCATAGCTACCAATACATCGCATTTATCACCCGGGGTGAATACTTTGCTGGCGCCGATGTGTACCTGAAAACCTGATACGCCGGTCAGAGAGCCTTGCGGGGCGCGGATATCTGCGGGATAGTCGGGGAAAGTACTGATGTCATTTCCCACCGTAGCCGATACTGTTGAAAAGATGTTGCCGGCGAGCTGCATACCATCGCCGGAGTCTCCGGAAAAGCGGACTACCACTTGATCCAGTTCTTTTACCATCATGTCGTTTGCCATAATTTCGTATTACTATGATTAATTTATAGGATCACTTAAAATCTGTTCTCATGTTGGTTGGGGTACTTACAAAAAGTACTACGCTTTTTATAGGCACGTTTGCAAATGTCGGAAAGTTATGCGACTTGGCAAAATCTTTTTGAGTTAATCTGTGATTGTGTTCTAAAAGAATTGAGAAATGAGTGTTTTTTGATATTTGGAGTGAGCAAAACTCTGACTATGTGTCTGACTTGAACGAATAAAAGTTGCATATTATCATTTGTTCTACTGATGCATGTGTTGACTAAATGTAAGTATAGGCGCTTAAATTAATGCTGTGTGAAGCTGTTTTGACTTTACACTTTGATAAAATCTTGTGTTGCTTGTATTTTCTTGACTTCTCGATAAAATCTTCGTTCGGCCTTGTGAAATCGGGAGAATGCCTTATCTTTGCAACCGCAAATGTTGCTGGTCCTGTAGTTCAACGGATAGAATAGAAGTTTCCTAAACTTTAGATAGGGGTTCGATTCCCCTCGGGACTACAAAATAAAAAGGGAAGTCGATTCGTTCGGCTTCCCTTTTTTATCGTTAACTTGTATAGTCCTTATTTAGCTACTTCAGCAGCCGGCTCAGCTATTTTTTTGTTCTTCAACATCATGTATGCGATAGGAGATGCAATGAACAAAGAAGACAATGTACCAATTACAACACCGAGGATCATTGCGAATGCGAAGCTGCGGATAGAGTCACCACCAAGGATGAAGATACACAGCAATACGATTAATGTACTCAATGAAGTATTGATAGTACGTGCCAGAGTAGTGTTCAATGAGTCATTGAACAACTGTTTCTTGTCGCGTTTCGGATACAGGCCGAAGAACTCACGTACACGGTCGAAGATTACCACCTTGTCATTGATAGAGTAACCGATAGCTGTCAGAATAGCACCGATGAATGTCTGGTCAATTTCCAGTGAGAATGGCATCCAACCCCAGCAGAGAGAATAAGCACCCAAGATCATCAATGTATCACTTGTCAGTGCAGCTACAGAACCCACACTATATGCAATGTTACGGAAACGAATCAAGATGTACAGACCGATAGCAATCAGAGCAAGCACTACAGACCACATAGCGGAAGTCTTGATATCATCTGCAATGCTCGGACCTACTTTCTGTGAGCTGACGATACTACCACCAGTATGGTTTTCACGATCGATAAATGTTTCCAGAGTAATGTTTTGCGTCAATACGGGCTTCAATGTCTCATAGAGATATGCTTCTATTTCAGAGTCAACATTGTTGCCGTCTTCTTCAATACGATAGTTTGTACTGATACGTACAGTTTTCTTATCTGTACCGATAGCGATTACACTGACGTTAGCGTCACCAAATTTACTGGAGATTAACTCGCGTACTTGTTCTGGTTCTACCGCATTCTCAAATTGTACCTTGAAGTTACGTCCACCTGTGAAGTCGATACTTTGGCTTAGACCGCGTACAAAGAGTGAACCGATACAGATTACAAGAATAACACCTGTAATTGTCAACCACTTCTTGTTGCCACCCATGAAGTCAAAATGTACATTCGCCATCAAGTTCTTGGAGATCTTGGAAGAGAAGGTCAGGTTCAACCACTTATCTTTATTCATGAAGTACTCATAAACCAAACGTGTCATAAACACGGCGGTAAAGAATGAAATCAAGATACCGATAATCAAAGTCGTGGCGAAACCACGGATAGGACCTGTACCGAAGTTGAACAGGATTATACCTGTAATAATAGAAGTTAAGTTAGAGTCGAAGATAGCTGAGAATGCGTTGGAGTAACCATCTGCGAGTGCTTTCTTCACACCCTTACCTGCACGCAATTCTTCTTTGGTACGTTCGTAAATCAATACATTAGCATCCACAGCCATACCCAATGCCAACACCATACCGGCAATACCGGACATTGTCAAGGCCGCCTGGAAAGACGAAAGGATCCCCAACGTAAAGAACATGTTCAGTACCAATGCACCATTGGCAACCATACCCGGAATGAAGCCATACATGGTACACATATAAATCATCAACAGTACCAATGCCACGATGAATGAGAATACACCGGCGTTGATGGAAGCCTGTCCCAAAGACGGACCTACGATATCCTCCTGAACGATACGTGCAGGAGCCGGCATCTTACCTGACTTCAATACGTTCGCTAAGTCTTTTGCTTGCTCAGGAGTGAAGTGTCCGGTAATTTGTGAGTTACCACCTGTAATTTCAGTATTTACATTCGGTGCAGAATATACATAACCATCCAATACGATAGCGATGCTCTTACCAATGTTTTGCTTAGTCAACTGAGCCCAGCGGCGTGAACCGTCTGTGTTCATAGACATACTTACAGCTGGTTTACCAAATTGGTCGTATTCGTCTTTAGCGCTAACAACAACGTCACCTTCCAATGGCGCACGTCCGTTACGTTCGGTTGAACGGATAGCATAAAGTTCGAAAGTCTGACCCTTCGGATCATATTCATAAGCAGAAACGCCCCATTTCAGACGGAGGTCTTTCGGGAGTTCAGCTTGAATTTCTCTCATAGAAAGATACTTGTTGATCTCAGCAGTATCCTTATAGTTAGCATAAGCTACAACCGGGCCTTGTCCGCTGGAGTTAACCTGCAGAACGGCCAGCAACGGATGTTCTTTCTTGATTTGTGCAAGATCGACAGTTTGTGCTTTGTTTTCACCTTTCAATACTGCAGCAAGACTATCGGCAGTGCTGGTAGCTTGTGCCATAACCGGAGTAGCAGTGCTGTCAACGGCTGCACTGTCAGCCGGTGCTTCATTAGCTAAAATGCTGCGGAGTTTGTTATCAGCAGCTTGCAGATAAGGTGCAACATCCTTTGCGTTGTATGTTTCCCAAAACTCCAGATTAGCAGAACCTTGTAGTAATTTTCTTACACGCTCTGGCTCTTTGATACCCGGAAGTTCCACCATGATACGTCCCATCTTGTCTTCCAGACTCTGAATGTTGGGCTGAACCACACCAAAGCGGTCGATACGAGTACGGAGTACATTGTATGAGTTATCAACTGCGGCTTTTACTTCCGAACGCAGTACTTTTTCTACTTCAGCGTCAGAAGTCTTTTGGTTAACTTTGTCTTTTAACTGTTGAGTGGCGAAAAGTTCGGAAAGACGTGCATCCGGAGCAATTCTGTGATACTCTCTAACAAACAGGGTAATGACGTCATCCTGGCTGCTGATAGCCTGTTTGGCGGCAGTTGCCAATGCTTGGTTGAATGCTTCGTCGGTTTTGTTGTCCGCCAATGCTTTGATAACATCAGGAACAGAAACTTCAAGGATAACGTTCATACCACCCTTTAAGTCCAAACCTAAACTGATCTCCATCTCACGACACTGTTTCAGTGTCCAATTGCCGAACCACACTTTCTCGTTTGACAGAGAATCCAGGTAGTCCTGCTCTAACTTCAGATCGCCTTTTGCGTACTCTTTTGCCTTATTGTTATAATGGCGAGTCACAAAAGAGAAGGAAAGGTAGAACACACATACCAGTGTGAGCAAAATTGCAAAAACCTTTACAAATCCTTTGTTTTGCATGTTACTTTTAGTTTATTATGATTACTTTATTAATTGATTTCTATAGCGTACAAGGCTGCAAATATAGTTTTTTTTTCACATTCGGAAGTAAAAGGAACTCAAATATTTGCATCTGGCAATGATTTTGCTGCCTTTGTATAGTACTAATTTTACTTCATTCCACGATTTTTTAACATTGGTTCCAGTTGAGGCTCAGCACCACGGAAATTCTTGTAAAGTGTCATCGGGTCTTCGCTGTTACCTTTTTCAAGAACATTATACCGGAAAAGATCTGCTGTCTTTTTGTCGAAGATACCATGCTCTTTAAAAGCTTCAAAAGCATCGTTATCCAATACGTTTGCCCATAAATAGCTGTAGTAGCCTGCAGCATAACCACCGATGATATGATTGAAGTAGGTGGTACGATAACGCGGGGCTATTTCGGGGATAAGATTCAATTGATTCATGGCTTCTTTCTCGTATGCCAATACATCCAGATTCTTGGTGTCAGTCAGGTTGTGCAGATTCATATCCAGAATAGCTGCAGCCAGTAATTCTGTGGTCATGAAGCCTTGATTGAAGGTTTTCTGATTCAGAATCTTTTCGATAAGGCTGTCGGGAATGGTTTCTCCTGTCTGATAATGCTTGGCATACATTTTCAGTACTTCAGGTTCAGTAGCCCAATGTTCATTTATCTGGGAGGGCAATTCAACAAAGTCACGTACGACATTTGTTCCGGAAATGCCTTTATAGTTGCATTTAGTCAATAATCCGTGCAGAGCGTGCCCAAATTCATGGAACAGAGTTTCTACCTCGTCAATTGTCAGCAGTGACGGAGTGTCGCCTACAGGTTTAGTGAAGCTGCATACGTTGCATACCAGTGGACGAATATCGCCTTGTTGTTCACGATAGTTACTCATCCATGCACCACCGCTCTTGCCCGGGCGTGGGAAGTAGTCTACATAGAAGATACCCATATGAGAGCCATCTGCGTCTTTTACTTCGAATACTTCTACGTCAGGATGATATACGGGAATACCTTCCAGCTTCGTTAATGTAATGCCATAGAGCTTGTTGGCAACTGCGAAAGCTCCTTCACGTACGTTTTCCAGTTTAAAGTAAGGCTTGATTTCATCTTCTTCAAGATTATATTTCTCTTTGCGAAGCTTTTCAGTATAATACCACCAGTCCCATGCTTCCAGTTTTTCTCCTTTGCCTTCTTTATCCATGATCTTTTGCAAATCAGCAGCTTCGGCTTTTGCTTTCGGTAAGGAGTAGCTCCACAGGTTATTCAGGAAATTCATTACAGTAGTGGAGTTCTTAGCCATTGTGTTATCCAGAACGAAATTGGAATAACAGTCAAAGCCCAGTAATTGTGCTTTCTCAAGGCGAAGACTTACAATGTCCGTAATGATTTTCTTGTTATCGTTCTTATCATTGTTGTTACCGCGATTGATATAAGCCTTGTATATCTGTTCACGCAACGGGCGGTTTTCTGAGTATTGCAGGAATGGGAGTCGGCTGGCATTTCCTAAAGTGAACAGCCATTTTCCTTCCTGACCGTCTGCCTTTGCTTCTTCTGCTGCACTTTGGCGGAACCATTCGGGCAGTCCGGCAAGATCTTCTTCTTTGTCGATGTATAGTTTGAAAGCATTATTTTCATTCAGAATATTATCGCTGAATGTAAGACCTAATGTAGATAACTGTTTGTTGATCTCACGCAGACGTGCCTGCTTTTCGGAAGAAAGGTTTGCACCGGAGCGAACAAAGTCTTTATAAGTCTCTTCCAACAGACGCTCTTGTTCAGTGGTCAGTTTCAAAGATTCTTTTTGTTGGTATACGGCATTTACTTTTTTAAAGAGCTCTTGGTTCAGTGAGATATTATCGCTGTGCTCTGATAATGTCGGAGCTATTTTTATGGACAGTTCATTCAGGCCGGGTGTTTTTTCGGCATCCGTCATATTATAGAAAATAGCACTAACCCTGTCCAGTATCGGGGCGCTATTGTCGAGAGCAACGATTACATTTTCAAAAGTAGGTGTTTCAGAATTATTCACTATTGCATCGATATTCGCGTTTTGTTCTTCGATCCCTTTCAAAAAGGCGGGTTCGTAATGTTCCAGTTTAATTTTATCGAAGGGCGGTACGCCATGTTCGGTTTGGAACTCAGACAAAAACGGATTCGTTTCCGTTTGTGTGGTACAGGAGTACATCATACAAGTTGTAGCTAAAATAAAAATACACTTCTTAAACATAGTTTTAAGTATTAGATATTAATCATTTTTTCTTTATTCTTTTTTCTTTTTTCTTCAGATAACACCAGATTGGATAATGGTCAGACTCTTTTATAGATCGGTCTACCGTACAGTTATAAGATTTTAGATTTTTACTTGCTAGGATATTGTCAATCCTGAAGTAGAATTTGTTTTGATTGTAAGAGATACCCAGTCCGCGACCTGATTGTGTGAAAGTATCATTCAGTCCCTGGCCGATAACTCTGTGAGCGTAGGAGATAGGTGTATCGTTAAAGTCACCGCATACGATAATGTAAGGGTGCTGTGACGCTGCAATTTTTTGTGCGATGCTGTCGGCTTGCGAACCACGGATGGCAGAAGCTTCTGCCAGTTTGCGGATAAGCAGGCGGGCACCGCTTTTTACCTTTTTCGTTTCGGGAGATTTGAGCATACTTTCATAGACAACTTTATCTTCTTTCGTCAGTTTATTAGATTCCAGATGGTTGTTGATAAGCATTATAGTATCTTCTCCTATTTTTAGCTCATAAACCGCAGAGCCATTGTATTCGCTGGCATAATCTAATCTGCGGGACGAAAGTATGGGGTATTTGGAATAACAGGCTATCCGGTTGGTATGGCCTTTTCCGCTTCCTACAGTTTGAATCTTATGATAAGGATAATCTTTCAGAGCTTTCTCGACATCTTTCTGGCTGAGATAATGAGAAGATTCAATGGTCTGGTACTCTTGTAGGCATAGGATGTCTGCTCCACTGTTTTTTAGATAATTTAGAATAGGGTTCTTTCCGTCTTTCTTAACGGCTCCATCGAATCCCATTATATTGTACGATAAAACTTTGAAGCTGTTTTCCGGTAACTTGTTCGTATGAAAATTAATAGGAAAATAAGTCCGTATCTGCGGATAGCATAGAAGAAGACTTATCAATGTGACTAATGAAAACTTATAGTTCTGGATAATAAGCCAAAAGACCAGAAAACAAATATTAATCACCAGAAAGATAGGAAATGCCAGTCCGAAACAAGATTCCACGGGATGTGCGGCCGGCTTAATATACGGGCTGTAAGCGGTAAGAAGCAACAAACCTATGAAGAAGATGTTGACCGCTAAAATCAGATAAGCGACGAATCTGCCAATATGCCTTATTCCCATATTTCTATATTATCGTTTGCTCGCGTCGAAAAGACTTTTCTTTTCTTCCGTAGTCAGGCTTTCGTATCCCGATTTTTTTAGTTTATCGAGGATGCGATCTATTTCTTCTGACTGAACTTTCTTGCGGGCGTTGTAATCGTAGTCTTTCTGACGACTGTTACCATAATGCACTTTCATTTTGGGTTTGCGAGGCTTGAAGCTGAATACTGAAACGATAGCATCCAGAATCTTATTGATCCAGGACGTAATGTCTCTGCCTTTACTCAGTCCTGCTGCAAACCAGACTCCTGCTAATGCGCCACCCAAATGGGCGATATGTCCACCTGCATTGCTGGATGTGATGAACAGTAAATCAGTACCGATAACAATCAGTGCCAGATATTTCAGTCGTATCGTGCCAAATAGGAATAATCGTATCGGGTAGTTCGGCTCACGATATGCGGTCGCAGCTACAATAGCAAGCACAGAAGCAGATGCTCCCAGCATAAATGAGTAGTCAACCATCGGACGGAAATACGGAAAAACGTTATATGCCACCATATACAGCAATCCGCCGCAAATACCTCCCAATATATAAACTCCCCGCAAATGCTTTGCAGAGAAGAACATCAGGAACAATGCGCCAAACCAATATAGCCATAGCATGTTGAACAGAATATGCAGAAAACCTGCATGCATAAACATGTATGTGAACAGTGACCAGGGCTGTATGATGAATTGGGTAAATGAAGCAGGAAGTTCCAACCATTCAAATACCCCTCCAAGACTACGGTTGAATAGCTGCAAAATAACTTCCGTCAGCGTAGTAACCACGAAGACGGCTACGTTGATATAAATCAGTTGGATATAAATATTCCCTCTCCGAAAAGCTTCTTTAAGATCAGTTGTAATAGTACCCATTTCCTCTGTCTTTTTTTCTCCAATACATGATCAGTATAAAACCGAATATCATACCACCCAAGTGTGCAAAGTGAGCTACATTGTCACCCGGATTGTTAGCAAATCCTGCATACAGTTCAATCAATGCGTATCCGATAACGAAATACTTAGCCTTGATCGGGAATGGCAGCGGGAAGATAAATAACGGCTGGTTGGGGAACAACATTCCGAATCCCAGCAGGATGGCATATATAGCTCCCGACGCTCCTACAGTAGTCATCATGTTGAGATATTCTCCCATCGGAATGACAGAATAGCCCGTGTTGACGCTGGTGTATGCACAAAGCACCATTTCGTAATGTACATATTGAACGATTTCCTGTATAAATCCTGCGCCGATGCCACATACCAGGTAGTAAAACAGAAAACGTTTCGGTCCCCACACTTGTTCGAGGATACGGCCAAACATCCACAATGCGAACATGTTAAAAAATAGATGCGTAAAGCCTCCATGCATGAACATGTATGTGATGAGCTGTGCTATATTAAAATTATCGGCAAGAAAAAAGTGAAGTCCCAGATAACGGGCTAAATCCAGGCCGTAACTTTGAGCAACAATGGTCGCAAGAAAGACCAGTACATTAATGATTAATAGGTTCTTAGTAACTGTTGGTATGGCATTCATAATCTGTTATTTCATTCATTGAGTTGCAAAAATACGAATAAATTCTGTTCTATAACAGAAAAACGGCTTTCTATTCCTTTTTTTTCGCCAAAATCCAATCTTTTTTTAATGTTTTTATTTGATATTCAGAAATATTGCTCTATTTTTGTAGAGCTTTGTGAAATTCTATTGCAGATATCTTTTGTGTAACATATTAATTATTAAATTTTAAATTTATGAACAAGTCAGAACTTATCAGCGCTATGGCAGCAGAGTCCGGTTTGACAAAAGCGGATTCTAAGAAAGCATTGGATGCTTTCATGGCATCAATCACAAAGGCTCTAAAGGCTGGTGATAAAGTATCATTGGTTGGCTTCGGTACGTTTGCTGTGTCAGAAAGAGCAGCACGTCTGGGCATTAATCCTTCTACCAAACAGAGCATTACGATTCCTGCAAAGAAAGTTGCTAAGTTTAAACCTGGTATGGAGTTGACTTTGGCCATCGGATAAAGACGGCTACGAATAAAGAATAGGAAAGGAGATGCAGCAGCACCTCCTTTTTTATTATCCCTACAAACGGAGTACTTAATTCGCCAAAATATAGTATCTTTGCACCCGGAAAATACTTTTAAATCATGAATATAGAAGATAAACTGGTAACGTCCGTAATCAATGGACTGAAAGCACTGTACGGACAGGATGTGCCTGCCGCACAGGTGCAACTGCAAAAAACCAAGAAAGAATTTGAGGGACACCTCACGCTGGTTGTTTTTCCTTTCCTGCGCATGTCAAAGAAAGGACCGGAGCAGACAGCACAAGAGATTGGTGAATACCTGAAAGCTAATGAACCTTCCGTTGCTGCGTTCAATGTCATCAAAGGTTTCCTGAACCTGACCATTGCTTCTTCTGCCTGGATTGAGTTACTGAACAGCATTCATGCCGATAAACAGTACGGTATTACTGCTGCTACGGATCATTCTCCGCTGGTTATGATAGAGTATTCTTCACCCAATACCAACAAACCACTTCACTTAGGTCATGTGCGCAATAACCTTTTGGGTAATGCCTTGGCCAACATAGTTATGGCGAACGGTAACAAAGTGGTAAAGACGAATATCGTGAACGACCGTGGTATTCATATCTGCAAATCCATGTTGGCATGGTCCAAATATGGAAATGGTGAAACTCCTGAATCATCCGGTAAAAAGGGCGATCATTTGGTAGGTGACTATTATGTAGCTTTCGATAAACACTATAAAGCCGAAGTTAAAGATTTGATGGTCAGATTCCAGGCTGAAGGTGTGACGGAGGAAGAAGCTAAAGCGAAAGCAGAAGCTGCCTCTCCTTTGATGAACGAAGCTCGTGAAATGCTGGTAAAATGGGAGGCCGGTGATCCGGAAGTACGTGCACTTTGGACAAAAATGAATAATTGGGTGTACGAAGGTTTTGATGAAACTTATCGTAAGATGGGTGTGGGCTTTGACAAAATATATTACGAGTCAAATACCTATCTTGAAGGTAAAGAGAAAGTTATGGAAGGTCTTGAAAAAGGTTTCTTCTATAAGAAAGAGGACGGCTCTGTATGGGCTGACCTTACTCCGGAAGGCTTGGATCACAAATTGTTGCTCCGTGCCGATGGAACTTCAGTTTATATGACCCAAGATATCGGTACAGCTAAATTACGTTTTGCAGATTATCCTATTGACAAAATGATTTATGTAGTAGGTAATGAACAGAACTACCATTTCCAGGTGCTTTCTATCTTGCTTGATAAACTCGGTTTCGAATGGGGAAAGGGGCTTGTGCATTTTTCTTATGGTATGGTCGAGTTGCCTGAGGGTAAGATGAAGAGTCGTGAAGGTACAGTAGTAGATGCCGATGACTTGATTGAGGAAATGGTGAACACTGCTAAGGAAACTTCAAATGAACTGGGAAAACTGGATGGTTTGACTCAGGAAGAGGCTGATAATATTGCCCGAATTGTAGGATTGGGTGCTTTGAAATACTTTATTCTCAAAGTGGATGCCCGCAAAAATATGACGTTCAATCCAAAAGAGTCAATTGACTTTAATGGGAATACAGGACCGTTCATTCAATATACGTATGCACGTATTCAATCTGTATTGCGTAAGGCGGCTGAAGCCGGTATCGCAGTTCCGGCTGAAATCCCTGTAGGTATCGAGTTGAGTGAGAAAGAGGAAGGGCTTATCCAAATGGTGGCTGATTTCGCTGCTGTTGTGAAGCAGGCAGGCTCAGATTACAGTCCGTCTATCATTGCCAACTATACTTATGATCTGGTGAAAGAATACAATCAGTTCTACCACGATTTCAGTATTCTGCGCGAAGAGGATGAAGTAGTGAAAGTATTCCGCCTTGCTTTGTCGGAGAATGTAGCTAAAGTAGTTCGCCTAGGCATGGGATTGCTGGGTATCGAAGTACCGGATAGAATGTAATTACAGATAATATTATAAAACATCAGCCCCGGAATGAGAGAATCATTCCGGGGCTGATGTTTTATGATGAATCGCTTTATGCTTTCTTCTTGGCATATTTTCCACGTTTCGGTTTTGCTGGAGCTGATGCAGCTTTTTCACTTTGCAGTTTGACGATTTCCAAGCAGGCATCCAGACTTAAATCTTCCGGAACGATATCTTTTGGGATCTTATAATTGCTGCCTTTATAAGCGATATAAGGGCCATATCTTCCGTTCATAATTTCCAATTCCGGTTCTTCTTCGAATTTTTTAAGATGCTTTTTGGCTTCCGCTTCTGCTTTTTCCTTGATCAGTTCCAGAGCCTCTTCCAATTCTATTTCCATAGGATCTGCTCCTTTGGGAAGTGAGGTATAGGTTCCGTTATAATAAATATACGGACCGAAACGTCCGGCATTGACGCTGACAGTTTTACCCTCATGTTCTCCAAGGGTACGTGGCAATTTGAACAGTTCCATAGCCTCTTCCAGGGTAATAGTCTCGATAGACATACCTTTCTTCAGAGGAGAAAAACGAGGTTTCTCTTCATCTTCCGCACTTCCTATCTGTACTACCGGACCGAAACGTCCAATCTTGACTGAAACAGGTTTGCCACTGACAGGATCGTCTCCCAATAAGCGTTCTCCGGTCTTATGTGCATTCTTGGCTGCGAGGGTACTTTCTACAGATGGATGGAACGTTTTATAGAACGTCTTCATGATAGTCGTCCATTTTGTATCGCCTTCTGCTATCTCGTCGAATTGTTTTTCTACGCTTGCCGTGAAGTTGTAGTCCATGATGCTGGGGAAGTATTGCATCAGAAAGTCGGTTACAACTGTACCGGTATCTGTAGGTAACAGTTTGGCTTTCTCAGCCCCGGTAATCTCAGTGCGTGTATCATCT
Source organism: Bacteroides sp. Phil13 (assembly GCF_001940965.1). Classification (NCBI taxonomy): domain Bacteria; kingdom Pseudomonadati; phylum Bacteroidota; class Bacteroidia; order Bacteroidales; family Bacteroidaceae; genus Bacteroides; species Bacteroides sp. Phil13. The sequence goes on from NZ_MSHA01000032.1 coordinate 186,102, forward strand.
GCAATCTTATCTTCTTTCAAGGTAATCACATTGTATAAACGCTCTTCGCCGGTCTTATCTCCCTTCTCTACATACTCACGCTGCTGTACAGTAGAAATAGTAGGTGCATAAGTTGAAGGACGACCGATACCCAACTCTTCCAGTTTGCGTACCAGGCTTGCTTCAGTATAACGGGGTGGATGTTGCGTGAAACGTTCCGTAGCAGTTATATTCTGGTACTGTAGTTTCTGTCCCTTCTTCAAAGGAGGTAACAGACGGCTTTCATCTTCCTGCTCCACATCATCATCATAAGATTCTCTGTATACACGCAGGAAACCGTCGAATTTTACCACTTCTCCGGTCGCATTGAATGTATCAGATGCATTGCTGATGCTGATGGTTGCTGTTGTCTTTTCCAGTTCGGCATCTGCCATTTGGGAAGCTATGGTACGTTTCCAGATCAGGTCATACAGTTTTTTCTCCTGTGCGCTGCCTTCTATTTGCGCCTGTCCCATGTCTGTAGGTCGGATGGCCTCATGTGCTTCCTGCGCTCCTTTGGTCTTGGTGTTGAAGTGACGTGGGTGTACATATTTATCCCCCATCATGTTAGCGATGGCTTCTTTACTGCCGTTGATTGCGTATTCCGATAAGTTTACCGAGTCGGTACGCATATAAGTGATACGTCCGGATTCATACAATCTCTGAGCCACCATCATGGTTTGAGCGACAGTGAAGCCGAGTTTACGTGCAGCTTCCTGTTGCAGGGTAGAAGTGGTGAACGGTGCGGCCGGGCTTTTCTTTACCGGGCGGGTTGTAATGTCTTCAATGGTAAACATTGCTGCCTGGCAATGCTCCAATAGTTTCTGAGCTTCTGCTTTAGTCTTGAGGCGGCGTGCAAGTTCTGCTTTCATCTCTACAAGTTTGCCGTCGGTGTCGGGAACCAGGAAAATGGCAGTGACCTTATAAGATGCTTCACTTTGGAAAGCATGTATTTCACGTTCGCGCTCTACGATGAGGCGTACGGCTACTGATTGTACACGTCCGGCAGAAAGTGCAGGTTTTACTTTCTTCCACAGTACGGGCGATAATTCAAAACCCACGATACGGTCGAGGATGCGGCGAGCCTGCTGTGCATTAACAAGATTTATGTCAATGTTTCGAGGCTGCTCAATAGCCTTTAATATAGCGGTTTTGGTAATTTCATGGAATACGATGCGTTTAGTATGTTCCGGATTGAGTTTCAATACCTCATACAAGTGCCACGCGATGGCTTCTCCCTCGCGGTCCTCATCGGAAGCCAACCATACGGTATCTGCTTCTTTCGCTTCAGATTTCAGTGTCTTTACCAGCGTTTTTTTATCTTCCGGGATTTCATAGTCCGGTTCAAAGTTCTTTTCAACGTCAATACTGAATTCTTTTTTCTTCAAATCGCGTATATGACCATAGCTGGAAAGAACCTTATAATCTTTTCCCAGGAACTTCTCAATTGTTTTTGCTTTTGCCGGTGACTCGACAATGACAAGGTTTTTTGGCATAAATTTCTGTTTTATAGTGACTCCTGTCACTGAATTCGCCCGCAAAAGTAGAAAAAAACAATTGTTTCCACCTTATAATATGTGGAGAATATATTCTTTTTTAGTAAAAATGACTTTTTTTGCCTCGTTGCTTGTTAAAAACGGAAACTCACACCACCCACGAAATTGATACCTTCTGTAGGATATCCCCAATAATATTGATAGTCTTTGTTCAATAAATTGTTTACACGAGCGTAAATAGAGATACCTTTGAAAACTTCGTAGCTACCACCAAGGTAAAGATTACCAACGGGATCTACCCGCTCGTTTTCTATTTTCTCACGAGTGATGTGCTGGTATCCGAGGCTGATCAGGACTGAGGAGATCGGTCGGATATCTGCGTGAATGTTTGCTTCGAAAGAGGGCATATAGGCAAGTAGCCAATCTCCGTTATCCTCTTCTATCTTTGCAACTTTCCAGTCACGGTAGACACCTGAGGCGGAAAAAGAGAGAATGTCTTTATAGCTGTAGCTGACCTCGGCACCTGCATAGATGTTATGCATGTTTCTTTGGAACAGTTGGAGATACGATTGGTTGTTGGTATCTACGAAATAGCTTGAAACTCCGACAGAGGCAAGGTTATTCTTTAAATCCTGGTATCCACCATAGAGGTTGAACCATAAACCTGTTACAGGACTGGTCTTGAATCCGAGTGCGGCATTCAGTTGCTCGTAAGTGGCATCCAGTTGCATTTCACTCTGTCCGTAAGGCGAAACGGTTTCCAGTCTGCGGAAGTCATTGGTTCGGCGTCCGCCTGTGGCCTGGGCATAAAGAATGTAACTGTCAGAGAAGATATATTGGGCAGTGACGTCCGGTGATACCCGGAACTTCTTGCCAAATCCGAAAGCAAAATCCACATGGGCGCCAAGTCGGATTTTCCAGTCATCATTCTGATACAAGTAGTAAGGATTGAGTTCTACAGATGTATAATCATCAAAAAGATTGTTCTTATAAAATACATTGTCCATTGCCAGGTCTACTCCTACAGATTGTTCTTCGGAGATAGAACCCATTGCACCTGCTTTGGTCCGTACCATCGCTTCCTGTGCATCTTTCTGAGAGAGGTCATACTGGCGTTCATAGAACATCAGGTTCGTTTCGGCATGAAACTGAAAAGGTAAGTCTTCGCTTGTCGATTTGACTCCAAAATGTACATCGCCCGACAGGAATTTCTGTTTGTTGTTTATACTATAGGGTATAAAGTTGAAATTGTTCAGACCGAAGTTGCCGGCTACATTTAAGTCCACTTTCCGGAAAGCATGTACATAGTCCATACCAACGTGTGTACGGTAGTAACGTGCATCCCATTTCTCCGCAAAACCGGGTACTTTTAGTTTGCCGTCCATGCCGTTCATGTGGAAGTTCAGATTTAGCTTATCGCTATTGGGAAGAATAAATAAATAATTGGCGCGTGCGTCCAGATTCCCATAATTTCCATATCCCAGGCGCGCGTATCCGCGCTGTGCTTTGTCCTGGCTTTCTGCTCCGGTATAAACTTGCATGGTACTTGCGGGGATATTTCCTTCCGGTACTAACCTTGCATCATATTCCACTGCTTTTTTGCTGACAGTTGGCGGTGCCACTTGTGGCAATACATTTACCTTGGAAGCATCCATGATGTCCGGATTATATTCTTGTTCTACCACGACCGTGCGGCTCAGGGTAGTGTCTTTAGCTTGCGTTTGGGCCTGTGCCCAGTTCGGGAAGGCTATTAGTGCCAATGCTCCGAATATATATTGTACCTTTTTCATATTTATAGTTGACGAGGTTTTAGTTGACAAGTTGACAAGGCCTCGTATCTTGTCAACTTGTGTCCTTATTCCTTTATTTCAGTTTTTCCAGTCTTTCATTGATCATCTGTTCAATGTCATCGTCAGCATGGTAATTCTGCTGCAGGCTCAATAAGTATTGGCGTGCATCCAGTTTCTTATCCATGGCTACATATACATCAGACAGCAAAATAAAGCTGCGTGCCAGCCAGTAAGCGTGTGGTGTACTTTGTTCGATGAAGTTAAGTATTTCTTTCTCGGCGGCAGCATACTCATGGGCTTTATACAGTTGCAGGGCAACCAAGTATTTAGCTTCGGCTCCATAGAGAGTGCGTGTATCTTTAGCCAATGCCTGAAGATCGTTCATCGCTTTTTTGTCGGCCTGTTGATTCAAGTATGCTTTAGCGCGGAAATACAGGGCTTCGTTGCGCAGTTCCGGTGTCAGCTTAGCCTCGGCAAGCATGTCTGTAGCAGCAGCGATTGTTTCTACATCATCCTGCATCATGGCTGCACTGCGTAGCATACCGGTTGCTGCAAGCTGGCGACGTTCGGTGGTGGTCGCTTTTGCCTTCAACTGCTTGTAGTCGGTAAGTGCCTGGTCGAAATGTTTACGATTGAATAGTATTTCAGCCCGTGCGATAAGTGCTTCCTGTGAGTAGGGAGTGTCCGGATACTCCAACAGCTTACCGGCGTGTTCCAGTACTGCTTCTTCATCTTTCTGCTCTTTGCCGATGACACACAAGTAATAGTGCGCATTCAGGCTGAATGCACCGTTGGGATAACTTTGCAGATAGCGTATAAAGCTTGCCTTTGCTGGTGCAATGTCTCCTTTCATGTATACCTTTTCAGCAGCGATGTAAGTCAGTGAGTCCTGTTCGCTGGCGTCGAAACGAATTTCCCCCGGTACTTTAGCCGCCAGCTCGGCAAATTCATCTACACGGTTGGCATCCACATAAATGGATTTCAAGTCTCGCATGGCAAGACGTGCTTCCTCGCTACCCGGATATTGTGTTACAACATGCTTGTATGCTTCTATCGCACGATCATAATCATCGTTCTGATAGTACAGCAAGCCAATTTCAGCGGCAGCTTTCCGGCTGACCGGGCTTTCCGGATATTTATCCAGTAACTCTTTGAAGGCTGCGATGGCTTGGCGGCTGTTGTTAGTCTGTACATACGAACGTCCTTTTTCATAAAGTGCATTTATGGCGTAAGGAGAATTCGGATATTTGCCGGAGAGACGGTTGAGTAATGCCACTTTGCCGTCATAATCTTTTTGTAGGCCGGCTACTAAAGCCAACTGATAGAATGAGTAGTCTCCTGCGGGAGTTCCCATATTCTCAGCTTTATTATAGTATTGTTTGGCTTCATCAAAACGGCGAACATGTAGGTGGCAGTCGCCTATACGGTTATAGGCGTCGGCAAGTGCGGTGGCATTTTCTCCTTTTTCCAGTTGTGTAAACTTCAGGAAGCGGTTTTGTGCAAGCGTATAATCTTTTTCGTGGAAAGCAATATAAGCCAGATTATAATATGCCAATGCATAAGTCTCCGTATTCCTGTCCGGAGTTAGGTTCAGATATTCGTTAAAGTTACGGGCAGCTTCCTGCATCCGGTTCAGGCGATAATAAGATTCACCTCTCCAATAGATGGCATCCGCTTTGGTTTGCAAGTTGTATTGCCCCAAAGCGATAGACTGGTTGAAATAACCGATAGCTTCCTGGAATTGTGTATTTGCAAAAGACTGGGTGCCGAGGTGGAACAGGATTTTCTGTTTAGCCTCCAGAATGGCAGCACCCGGATGGGTGATACGTTCGATGGATTTCAGGGCAGCTTCATAACTGCGGGTATTCATATACACCTCTACCAGATAACTGCTGACTTTATCCACATACTGGGAATTGGGGAATTCATTGAGGAACTTTTCGAAAACGGTGACAGATTCACCGAAAGCGGAATAAGAAGTTTCGTGAATACAGAGGGCATAGTTGTATGCGGCCTGCTCCTTGATCTGCATGTTTGCATTAGAGGCGGAAGCCTGTTCAAATGCCATACGCGCTTTGTTTTTGTCTCCCATTTGCAGGTACGACAAGCCCATGTGCAGATAGGCATTCTGTGAAAGCGCATCATTCCCTGTAGCTACTTCCCCGAGGGTATTGGCTGCTTTGGTATACACACCGGAGTGATAATATGAAAGTCCCAGCATGTAGAGCGCATCCCGGCGGGGCGCTTCCTCTTTGTTGTTTGCCAGGTACTTTTCAAATGCTCCCATTGCTTCGTGGTATTTTCCGAAGTGATAGTCCGCATCACCCAGAACACGATACATTTCTGCGGTATATTCATTGTTGGGGTAGGCAGACAAGTAATTCTGTGCGACGATTTCCGCCTTATCATAATTCTTCTTTATCAGATAAATTTCTGCTATATAATAAGGCGCCAATGCTTTATACTTTTCATTATCCTGCAAGGACAGGAAGCCAGTCAGGGCGTCATCGTAGCGCTGTTGGGTATAGCGGATGTATGAAAGGTAATAAGTGCAATCCGCAACATATTTCTTGCTGGTGCTACGAAGCGTCTCGAACCAGATGGCGGCTTCTTTTACATTTCCTGTTTTCAGGTAGCAGGTGGCGAGGCGATAGGTCATGTCATCCCGTTCTTCATTTCCAAGCAAGTCGAGGCGGGAAGCATTGAACATAGCCATAGCTGCATCATAGTTTCCTTCGAAGAAGTATACGGAAGCCATGAGTGCATAAATGCGATTAGCGTATGGAGTATCGGGGTACTCATCCAGATAGGCACGCAATTTATCTATACTTTTCGTATCTTTCAGTTCATAAGCGGCGCATACCAGCATATATTCAGCCTCCATCCGTTCGCCTTCGGCAGGCAATGGTTTGCCTTCAGCGTCTACCTGGCGCACAAAGGCCTGGAGTGGCGGGATGGCGGCAGCGTAAGCTTTTTGTTGGAACAATGATTGTCCTTCCTGATAAAGTCGTTGGGGGGAAGTGATTTTCTCGCTGGTCTGTGCTGTAGCGAGCAGGGGTGCACAGCAGAGAGCCGTGCACAGTATTCGGGAGATTTTATTCTTCATAATACAACGCGTTTTTACAAAAGTACGGGTTTTAAGTCGAATTTGTTACACTTATTTGGCTTTTTTAGGATATACAGGTGTCGGTTGAATAATTATTCGCTCATTTCTTTCAGGAATATTCCTAATCCTTTCCGGATAGACCCCAGTCCGAAATCTTCTGTGCGTATCTCTTTCAATGGGATAAAAAACAGGTCTGCGGCATCATCCATTGCTTTGTAATGCAGCGTATCAGCTACCGTGCAACGGAAAAACAGATCCAGCGTGTGGACAGGGAAACCGGAATACACATATATGTTAGGTAAGGAAAAAAGATATTCCGCCTTATTCACTTCCATGCCTGTTTCTTCTTTCACTTCACGGCGCACTCCTTCTTCTCCGGTTTCGGCCATGTCGATGAAACCGCCCGGCAAGTCGAGTGTTCCTTTGGCCGGGTCTTTGGCGCGGCGGCATACCAATAGTTCGTTCCGTTCATTCATAATCAAGGCTACGGTGGCGGCGGAGGGGTTGAAGTAATATACAAATCCGCAGTCGGCACAGCGTTTTGATTTTTCGTTGTTGATTTCAAAGTGTATGGAGCCACACTTGGGGCAATACTTGAATTGGGAAAGAGGATGTTCCATGAGATTTTATGAGTTTATTAAACCTTTTTATTTTCTACCTAATAACAAAAGAACTTGCCTTCCGGTTTTTGAAATTTTGTATGTTTGTTTGGGACTTGTCCTTTTGTCAGGAAACTCCATCTCCACCCATCCATATGAAAGTAGTGGATCCAAATACTTTAGTCTGTTATCTGAGTGGTTTTTTAATCCCATCATTTCAAAAAGCTCTGTTCGCGGAATTCTCTTTTGCAAAAGTATCAGCATTTCTTTCACTCTATTGTGCACTTTCCTATTTAAGAGATCGCTAACTTGATCGCTAACTTGGTCGCTAACTTGGTCGCTAACTTGGTTTGTGAAATTAATAAGGTCATCAATGGTATTGAAACTAAGTTTAATATCAAGATTGATATTTGGCTTTATAAATGTTTGATCCGCTAAAATATGCGCTGGAATTGTTGTTAAAAAGTAAGTACTATCATCGTCTGTTTCAAAAACAGGTTTGGGAGAACCATTTGCCTCCAATGCGTCATATATAGCAGGAAAGCCTGTGCCTCTCCCTTCTGTTAATTGCAACTCCTTCAGGAAATTACCGATACGTCTGTTTCGATATTCACGGGCTACAATGCTCTCGCTACCTACACGTATATAGGGTTGTCGTTGTGCTTTTGTACCAAGTGTTATGGGAGCGGAGTACATGCGATTGTCTCCTGCAGGACGCCAGAGTACCATGGTGTGGATAATGGTTTCCGGATTCCACCCGGATTTAAACTCTATCCTCTCCCATTCAACAGTGTTGCCTTTTATTAAGTCTTCTATATTTATTGGTAAAGCCATATTCAGTCGCACAATATTTCTGCAAATGTACTGAATGTTGTCGGTATAACAATAGGACAGGTCGGATAAGTGGAATTTTCAAGTCTGTGTCTTTCCAATAATATTAAGGTTCTGAGTTCAGCCTCCCCTTAAAGTTAGTCTCAATCTACTATCACTACTCTCACTTTCGAAATAAATCGTTGATAGCTAAAATATTAGGTGTGAGTGAGGGTAAAGTTTGCGCGTGAGAGTAGGGGCTTACTCTCACGCGCAAATTTTACATTTCTATATCGTAACTTGTTCTGTCATACGTAGTATCCTATCGTATGATGCATATATCGGATGGATCTGTAATCTGATGTTTTTTAGCCTTTTTCCCCCGTGTAAACGATAAGATTGTCATAGTTGTTTGTTCTAATTATAAGGTATTAATTGGTTTTGTATAAGCCATGATTTTGTTTTCTCCTGAGGAATATCCAGTTCACTCTTAGGAATAATTGGATGTCAACCTTGGTCAACAGGCCTATCAACCTTGGTTAACAAGCCGATCAACCAAGGTTAACAGGCCGATCAACCAAGGTTGGCATCCAATAAGACTTACTATAAAGTTATAAATGAGCAGGGTAAAGTCAAATGCTTCCCTGTCTGTTATTTGAAGTATCCATTACATGTCATCTTCCCAATGCCGCATCCATCATCTTCGCCTCATAATCATACCAATCCAGCCCATGCATCCTGTCCAACTCTTCCCGCTGTATTTATAGGGCTGTTTTCCCGAAGTTTCAGTATCTACCTCAAATACTCCTCCGAAAGGATAATAATGGTTCACCTGTTCTGTGTTCCACGACGTTCCGTTCAAACGCATCACCATCCGGTTATTTCCCTGATGATCTTTCAGGTAATAGTAAAATGTTGGAGTTGTCCCGCTCAGAGTGGCATATCCTTCTTCTGTGAGCACCTTGCTCAGACTTCCGTTTTCATAGATCACATTTCCACAATAATCCACCGTATGGGTTTGTGAAATCTGATTTGCCGCATCTTTCCGGTTCCCATTGGTAAATTGCAGTGTTGCAGGCAAATTTAAAGGATTATATTGGATTTTACTAATTTTTTTTTGTTATAATCCTGCTGCATATTTCCGTTGGAGTCATAGAGATATTCCGTTCCGCTTCCCTTGTTCTCATCTGTAAAGTTGAACACGCCGTTGTAGCATGGCGTGCTGTTTCCATCCGTGTATGTTGTAATCATCCGTAATGCTGTTGGCATTAGAACCATGATGTGACTTGCTTTTCAGTCTTCCAAGTTCGTCATAGGTGTTTGTTGCCAGTGTTATGGTATTGTTGCCTAACGTATAATTTACCGATGTGATACGCTCGGCGTGATCATAATTATAAGTATAGTTCTCTTCTGTTGTATTTTTATTGGCTTTACTCTCATTGCTGGTCTGAACATGCTTCACAGTCTTGGGTCTTTCCTGTAAAAGTATAAGTGTTTTCCACAGCTTCGTATCCATCCAGGCTGCCAAGTGAGGCGGAAACCATTCATATTATTTAAAAAAGTCTGTAAAGCATTTTTGGAATTACATATCTATTGTCGATTGAAAATTTGTCCATCCCTATATTCATACCACCAATACAAATCTTTATCCCCTCTATGATGAAATTCAAATTGGTACTTTTGGGGGGCAATACAAGAAATTGTAGTAAAACGTCCTGTTTTGTGAAGGAGTATATTATATTCTACTGTATCTACATAGAAATTATATTCTTTGTAGCTAAAGACGCCTTGAGTCCACTCTCCGTAGTTATAGAAACGAGGACTATAAATAACACCAATTAAAATGTATGGATTAGGCGAGAACCTCTCCGTACCAGATATATAGTCTTTACAAGTATTGAAAGAAAAGGCTATTTTAGTTTTTAGTTCTTGATATTCAGGCCGGCTTTCTGCCTTCAATATGATGGAGTCAAGGACAGGAAATAATATTGTATCCACCTCATAGATGTCCAGTCTTTTGGTTATATAATCCTTTTCCTTATAAGGTTTGAACTTTACAATGGTTTCGTAGGAATTACATCCCCATAGCACCAAAGATAATGAAATGATAAAAATATAGTTTAATTTATTCATAATAATTCTCTGCTTATTTAGGTATATAATTATATCAATACTTCGGTAAAAATTTACCGAAGTATTGATAGTTTATGTTGCTTAAATGAAACTACGCAGTCTCTCATGAATTCTCATTAATATATTATAAAAAGAATCGAAGGGGAAGGTTAAACGTTTACTTGATACAATTATATTTAGTTCAATACTATCTCTCAACAAATAGCAAATAGCTACTTTCTTTTTCCGGTAATATAAATGTATCCACTTCTTGTCTTCATTTACTTCTTCTTTTATATGGAATTCATTTTTTATTATAATATTTTTGATATTAGTAGGAGCTAAATACAACTTAGTTTTGTATAAAACCTCACAGAAACGTTGAAGTTCTAAATGTTTCACTTCATTTACATTGCAATATATCTGAATCTCTAAATAGCCGTTTTCTTGATTTATTTCAGCATAAAAGTTATCATCTTTAGCTATTTCAGCAACTAAATATTCTCTGTCAAAAGGACTGACTATCGAAATTTCATATTTGTTATAAATCATATTTTTTAATATTTTTACGTAATAGATTGGTTTTGTTCCGGGAAATTTCTTCTCTACGCATACGTAATAACATATACATCAAAAAACATATTCAGACTGTAAAGTGAAATAGATAGACCTTATTTTAAATACTATTGATGCCAGCCTCAAAGCATAAAGTAGCTAATAGATTATTTCCAACAATGGCTTTTCCCTTAATACTTTCCAGATACTTATTATTACTCACTATTTTTATGGCATACTCTTTTCTCATTTTAGTATAGTCTACATTCAAATATGGAGAATACCCCCAAATATAAAGCAAATTTAAAGAATCTATTCGGAAAGACTTTTCAAACATTCGTTCTATATCATTACAGGTTAAATCTAAGTAAAACTCACCCAAAGAAGATGCTATGTAAGCTGTATAAAACAAAAACTCAGGATCGTTTATATACTCTTCATCTTCAATAAAAATTTTAAAGGTAGAATTTAAATCCTTTAAATAGATCTGTTTAGTTTCTTTTGATATATCTGTTTCAACAATAGAATACAAATACACATAGATTAGATTGATAAATGTATCTAATAAATCATTTTTTTCTAATATATTTCTTTTCAGTAAAGCAATAGAATATGCATAATTGCCATTCTTAAAATAATCTTTTATCTTTTTTCTCCATTCCATAATATAAAATAATTAGTTATGGAAGAGCTGAATTAGCGTATATTAGCTCTCCAATAAGTTTTTTTGTTAACTTTGTTGATATTTATAGATAATAGCCATGCTAGCCCTACCGATTACCTTAGCGAAAATACCATATTTATCTATCTTTTTCATCATAAATCAACCGTTCAACCATAAAAAAGAGACCAAAACCTCTATCACATACCAATCAGCTATATATAAACATTGTCGCTATTTTGGGAAATCCCTCTTGGACTATTCCTCTAACTGTAATATTTGTACCACTTAAAGATAACTCTTTTATTTTATGCATTATATTCTTATTTATAAAAAGGTAGCCATCTTCTGCTTTTTTGGAATGTACATAAACACTTCTTACTTGATGAATAGTATCAATATCCTAATGATCAATCCTCAAATCCGTTCTATCTAAATGAGAATAATATATATTATTAAAAATGTCAGGTATTAATTTTTGCTCTATATTGTCAATATAAAGCACTTGCTTATAGGAATTGTATATTTCATTTCCATGAGAGTTTATTTGAGCGTTTAGTTCATGAAAGTTACTCAAATGAACAAGGATTGCTGCTAAAAATATAAATTTCTTCATTTTACTTATAATTAGTCCTAACTGTTTTACTATGGTTTAGACCAAAAGGCCTTATAGGAAGTCCTATAATTTTTCTTGCATAATTTTCATAATCAATGACCCCACCTCTAAAGTTTATATTTGAAATATTTCGTTCATCTATCTCATGAAAAAGAGTAGATGTTGTATTTTGTACAACATTTATTTATAGTTTCTACACTTGGAGCAATGACGATTGTGTTATCTATTTTAGAAAACATACTTACTATTTCGGTTAATACTATCATTGTTCTTATTTATTTTCTGTCCTCCAAAACTACTATTTACTCTTAATAAAAATATCTCCTTTCCAATTTATCGAATTTCCACATACTCTCGCGTATTCACCTTGTATGAAAAAACGTTCAAAGAAGGTATCGTTTATAGCCGGAAGATAGATGTGAATAACATTTTTATCATTGTTAAATTTTATTTCTTGAAGTGGATCATATTGTATAATACCAAAACATACACTTCCAAATATAGGCATCGGAGATTCTTTTAAATAAATTATATAACTAAAGGCTTGAGTCTGTTCAGGCTATGTTAAGGACTTATTGTGAGATGAATATTTTAAATTAAAATACTTCAATTCATCAGTTATAACTTCTATTTCCACTTTTCGTTGACAAGGAAAATCGAAAATAACTTGCTTCTTATATACAAGAGTTGCATCATATTCTTGAACGATTTGCATACTTTTCCTGACAATGTCAACTGGATGTTCAGAATTTAGTTCTATGAAATTATCACCAATCCTTTTTATTGAACATTTAGCCAGAGTATCATTTTCAAAAGCAAGATGTGTGCCTTGAGCAATAACGAAATAAAAAGTAGTATCGACTATTGCAATTTCAAAGGTAGCATTATTAAAATAACTTCCCTCCAATTTCGTTTGTGCAAATATTGTTGGTATACAATGGAGAAATGTTAAAATTATATAGATTGTTTTCATCTCATTATTTTTTTTAGAAGCTGTTTAAAAATGAATTAAAATAATTGCGATGTAAGTGTTCATTATATTGAATATCAGTAGGCTAATTGATGTGTTATTTGTAACTTTATGGTTACTAGGACATTAAGTTATGGAACAATAATCAACCAACCTCACTGATAAACAGTGGCAATTTATAGAAAAAATAGTGAATACACAAAAGAGAAGACGAAAATATTCTATTCGTGGCATTTTTGATGCCATTCTCTACTTGCTCAGAACAGGTTGTCAATGGCGTATGCTCCCCGCCAATTTTGCACCTTGGCAGAGTGTATACTACTATTTCAGTAAATGGAAGAATGAAGGTATGATAGAAGAACTGCCAGACATCCTTCATTCTAATGTACGCAAACAATTAGGAAAGGCTGCAAGCCCGAGTTTAGGAATTATTGACTCGAGAAGTGTGAAGACTTTCCATCATGTTGATTCCGATAGAGGGATTGATGGTAACAAAAAGATTAAAGGGCGCTTCACTGGTTGTTGATAATCTCGCGTTCAAATTTCCACGTTTGATCAAAATCCTCGCTGACGGAGGATACGGAGGAACTCTTGCTGATTGGATAATGGATAAATTCGGATGGGAACTAGAGGTCGTTCTACGACCTGATGAATGCCCGTCAAAATTTCAAGTTTTACCCAAACGCTGGATTGTGGAAAGAAGTTTTGCATGGCTTGAAAACTTCAGAAGGCTTACGATTGACTACGAGTTCCATGCAGATACAGCGGTGGCTATGGTGCAATTGGCGTTCTGTAAAATCATGCTTAATAAATATTTCGATTAATTTTTAAACAACTTCTTAATGATGCTATTTTATTATCTATCTTTTCCTTTAGTCGTTCCGCTTCTTTGACATCATCCCATAGGCGGAAGATGAATTCTTTCCGCTACGTTTCAGTCCTAGAATATTCCCATTCCTGTCATATCCGGCATTCGTCATCCGGTTTAGGTGGCTATAGGTGAACTTATATCCTCTTGTGGTTTCGGCATCTGCTTTCTTGGTCATACTATATCAATATCATATTTGATATTGTTTTTTATAAGATTAGCAATGAATGGATTACATACCCTCTTTATAGTAAAGCCCGATACTACCTGAATAATGGAAATAAAAGAAAAATTGTTTATTGAAATCATATATAAGATGTCCGTATGGAGCTTATCCCTTTTATGAGACAATCCAGCGCAATAGATAGGTAGGAATTCCAGTCATTACGTATACAGCTACCGGAATCTCCCTGCACTATATCAGACTTTTCTAACATGATTAAATAGTTCGCAGTCTCCTTAGATAAGTATTGAGGACTATAACAATATGTCAATTTGCTTTTTACTCTGATTGTTATGATACCCACAATAATATTTTTTTTTCAATCACCCATTTATCTTTAATTTTGTGGATACAAATAATTGCTCCTTCACCGCAAAGCCGTCCACAAATATAAGAACTGTACAAAAGTCCAAATTGTTTTTTGGCATCAAAATAGATCCTTGATATCTCCAATACCCCTGAAAAGAGAAAGTCGTACTTCTCTCTTTCCCAAATTTTAATTCCTTGGGGAAATTCTGAATAGTATTTCAATGTGAATCGCTCGCTTTTCCTTATTTTGGATATATTGAGTGGTTGACTTATAATTGAAGTTGTTCTCATTGTATCAAGCACCTCGATATAGCCTTGGTTCGTTAATTGCTCTTTGATATATTCTATGTCTAAATTTTCATTTATACAACTGAATAGAGTATCTAAAACAGCAATAACCAAAACGGTATCTTTCATTTTCCTGTTTGCCTGAACCTTATCAACTTCTCTGAGATACTCAATCGTATCATAGATATTATTGTTGCTATCAGAAGTAGATAATAAAGGAGGAGGGGGAGTTTTATATCCATCTAAAGCGCCCATTTCCTCAACCAAATCATCGAAAATTTCAACAAGCACTTTCATCTCATAGTCATCGGTACAATCTGTTTGACACGATTGCAGCATAAATAATAGTATTGTAATAGCTATATATTTTTTCATAATTAGTTGTTTGAAAATCCGTAAATCATTTTCATTATCACTTCGTTTGATTTTAATATTCCTTGCGATTTGTAATATTGTTGTATTATGGGTACTCCTATTCTTTCCATAGCCCTATTGACATTTCTTTCTTGCCAATGTTGGGTATAATTTCTAGATTTGTTCATTCTTCTTAATGCGGGATAAGCATTCGAATTGTTCATTATTCTATCATCAATAAAATCAATAGAAGATTGGTCTGCATGAATTACAATTTCGTGAATAAAAGTATCCAGTAAATCAGCAATGTCGGAAGATTTCCCTACTCCAACTTGGATATTCATATTGTTTGTCTTCACAGTGAGAAATGTGCTACCTGAAGAAAATTGCCTAGAAGTCTTTGTTCCAAATGATATATCAATACCTTTTTTATGAAATTTCCCATCTTTATTAAATGTAACACCTGCTATTGTTTGTCCTTTCGCAGCATAATTTGCCAATAATGCCTTTCCTTCTTTTGTACTTATGAGAAACTCAAAAGCTTTCACTTGATTGGAATTTACGAGATTGCCTCGTTCATCTTGCTGGTAAAGGTCTACAACACTTATGCTATCGCCGTTTAAGTCAATATGTTTCAATGGATTATTTGCTACATATACATATGGACTCACTCCATAATATTTATCTGCTAGCGGATCCACGACATGCCACCTTCCCAACGCCGCATCATAATGCCTCGCCCCATAATCATACCAATCCAGCCCATGCATCCTGTCCAACTCTTTCCCGTTATACTTATAGGACTGTTTTCTCGAGGTTTCAGTATTCACTTCAAATACCCCTCCGAAAGGATAATAATGGTTCACCTGTTCTGTGTTCCATGACGCTCCGTTCAAACGCACCACCATCCGATTATTTCCCTGATGATCTTTCAGATAATAGTAAAATGTTGGAGTTGTCCCGCTCAGAGTGGCATATCCTTCTTCTGTGAGTACCTTGCTCAGACTTCCGTTTTCATAGATCACATTTCCACAATAATCTACCGTATGGGTTTGTGAAATCTGATTTGCCGCCAGTTCTTTTATCTGCCCCATGGGGACGGATATATTTGCTATCGCCGTCCTGTGCACGACTTTCAGTTTCTTTCCGTCCGCACTATAAGTATAGTCTTTCCGGTTCCCATTGGTAAATTGCAGTGTTGCAGGCAAATTTAAAAGATTATATTGGATTTTACTAATTTTCTTGTTATAATCCTGCTGCATATTTCCGTTGGAGTCATAGAGATATTCCGTTCCGCTTCCCTTATTCTCATCTGTAAAGTTGAACACGCCGTTGTAGAGAGGGTCAGTAGCGGCATCCGTAACATTCTTCAGTTGGTTGCCGTCATACGTCAGAGTCAGGTTGTCAATCATCCCATAGGCGGAAGATGAACTCTTTCCGTTACGTTTCAGTCCCAGAATATTTCCATTCCTGTCATATCCGGTGATAATCTCGGAGAAGCGTCCTGCGTTAGCCGACAAATCCTCTCCTTCACCATATCCGGCATTCATCATCCGGTTCAGGTGGTCATAGGTGAACTTGTATCCTCTTGTGGCTTCGGTATCTGCTTTCCAGGTCATACTGCTGATATTACCGTTGTAGCATGGTGTGCTGTTTCCATCTGTATAGTATAACTTCTGAGTGAATTTCGGGCTTTCTATTTTCTTAGTCCATCCTCGTGTGTTGTAATTATACGTAATGATGTTGGCATTAGAACCATGATGTGACTTACTTTTCAGTCTTCCAAGTTCGTCATAGGTGTTTGTTGCCAGTGTTATGGTATTGTTGCCTAACGTATAATTTATTGATGTGATACGCTCGGCGTGATCATAATTATAAGTATAGTTCTCTTCTATTGTATTTTTATTGGCTTTACTCTCATTACTGGTATGAACATGCTTCACAGTCTTGGGCTTTCCTGTAAAAGTATAAGTGTTCTCCACTGCTTCGTATCCATCCAGGTGATTGGCGGACAGGCTTTGGATAATCTGCCCCTTAATATCGTAGATATTGACAGAATAAAGTTTGGTACTGCTTCCCGGTACCTTTGTGATACTGCCCGCCGGATATCCCTTGACGTAGTTTGGGTTTGCAGTTGAAAATGCAGTTGAAAATTTGCTGCTGTTGAATCCGGGCAGTGTCTTGAATTCGTAGTCATCATAGTAGTTCACTATATGTACTTCGGGTGAGGCCAGCGAGAAAGTGGAACTGTATCCGCTGCCTTCCAAGCCTGTGTTGCCATTGCTACGTTCACAATTGATGATGACTGAAGCTGCCGAGGCGGTATTGGTGTTTTTGCATACGCCTTGTACCGTCGGCCGTTGGAATTTGTCGTAAAGATAGAATGTCCATTCTCCGGCGGTACGCTGGTTTCCATCTTGTGAGAACATGAGACGTCTTGTTTTGTCGTATACGTAATAGACCGGTTCTGCTCCGGGAAGTTTCTTCTCTACGCATAAGCGGCGGGCATCGTAACGATAATAGTAAGCGTACTTCTGCAGGATTTCGTTGTTTCGGATGCTCCACGTGCCACTGCTGCCAAGTGAGGCGGAAGCCATTGGCGGAAGTACCAGTAGGGGATTGCCAAGGGCGTCATGTACGGTATAAGTGTCATAAAATTCTCCATTATTGACTTGCCGTATCAGGACAGTGTTTCCCCGGAAGTCGGTGAATGTGTATTGTTTGTGACCGTCTTCATCTGTTGTTAATATAACTTCCAGTTCTCCCGCCGGGTAAGTACCGGTACAACGGAATTGTTCATCGTTTACAGCCTCATAACGATTACAGTTTAAGACTGCTATCTGTGGGCTGTTAGCCAGATATTCGTAAGTAACCGGGTGTGTCCGGAAATCATTCCCCGGAGGAGTTTTCTTTAATAACTGCTCCATAGGTGCTGCTTCATGTGTATTTTCCGTGTAGGCGTATGGGTCGCCATAATAATTGGCGGAAAGATTGGCGTAGTTAGTGGCACGTCCGTTTGTTGCGGTTGGGATAGGTAACCAATTGCGTGTCTCGCGTCCCAGGCAATCATATTCAAAAACGTGGAGCAGGTTATTCCGGAGTGGAGTGATTTGTTTCTCCAATATTTGTATAGGCTGTCCCAGTCCATTGTAATATTGGGTTTGTTCCAGGTAACTCACCGCTCCGTGTAGATAGTTCCTTGTTGTAATGCTATTCTCTGCTGCACCTTCTCCACGCAGGGTGTAAGTATATTCTGCGATTGTCTTTTTTGAATGATCTGTTATTTTACTGAGTTTACCTCCTAAATATTGATAATTTGTCTCTTCCCCGTTGGGTTCTGTCACTTTAGTACAGCCAATGAGTGGTTCATAATCATAGCATGTGGTTAAGGAACCGGCGGGCTTTTGCCATACTTCCACAACCGGTAGCCACTCGTCAGTGCTTTTGCCGGAAGTACTTGCAATCTGTACTCGTGTGTCTGCATAGGAAGCGCCCTGTACTACTGCAATAGGGTAATTCCAGGATAAATTCCAAATGTAGGCGGTGGGAGAAAGCCGGTTGAGGATTGTCTCCAGTGGATATTCTTTTTCATAGAGAGTGAAGACCTGTGAGGCTGTTTCCTGTCTGTTCCATGAAAGTACTTTGCGGGAAGGCCGTATATTTCCTCTCCCGAAATCAGCGTATTGCCAGTTCAGCAAGATTGTATCTTTGGTATTTATAACCCATTTCTCCATAACCGGAAGACTGATATTTCCGTCATTGGCAATTCTTTGGAGGAAACCACCCGTTATATTGGATGAATAGCAATAATAATGTTCAAATGTTTGGTTTCCGCAAACTGTTTTGGTGGATTGAAGTATGCCATGGTCGGCCAATTGTGTACTGTCTTCCGTAAAACCGGGGAGTATGATCCTTAACGGTGGGGGAAGTATATTTGTCAGGCTGGAATACACTTGGGAACGGTTGTAGGTATATGAAGTTACTTCACGGTGTGAAACGGAATTAGGGTAATGTATGATGGTGATTGTTGTATCTTTGAATAAACGTCCGCAAGCGGTTTCTGTTTCAAAAAAATTAAAGTCGGATGTACTCTGAAAATCTTCTTTGCTTATTCCTGACGCGTCTATGGTACGCAGAATACTTTCTACATAGAATCCCGTTCGTACGACACCTGTGCGGTCAAGAGAATACCGGTTGATTTCCTCTTCTATGGGTTCATAGCCTGAAGGTGTATGTTTATATATGGTACGGTGGATGAGTGGGGCCTTTTCCCAACAGGTTTCTTGAAAATAGCCGCCTACGAACTGCGGGCCATAAATGCGCTTGCATTCTTCGTAGGTTTCCGGACTTAAATTAGGATAATATATTTTGGTGCCCAAATAACGAGCATTGTCAGGGTCGAGCGATGGATTGGAAGATATACCTGCACCCTTGAAAGGATGCAGGCAATTGGATGTGTCATATTCATATACCGTTTTCATTTTTTGCGGGACACCACTCCCGGATACAGTTTCAGTCACTTTCCCATAATATATAATAGCGTTTTCGGCACGATAGCCCGGGATGCGGCAAGAAGTGGTACGGACACTTCCGGTGCTGATGCTGGTAGGAGATCCGATGTAAGAGGCACGGACCCCGGACAGGGAGATGAAGGCTGTTGTTCCGATATCGTCAAAGTTGATGGTACAGGCCTCATTCTCGTATGTGAATTCGGCTGTTTTGCTTTTCCCGGTCACCGGATCGGTCACGGATATACTTTGGATACGTAAACCTATGTTTACCGGAGAACGGAAAAGGTTACAGCGATTAGCCTCATATGTATATGTAGTGATGGCACCTGTCGGTTCCTGGATACTCTCTAAGGCAAAGGCACGGGCACTTGCAAAGTGATAGCTCCGGTTGCCGGAAAGTTTTCCGGAATAGTCAAGGATACTGTTGTGCTTTAAAGTTGTGGTAATTCCGGAGTTGCTGTATCCGAAGAAGTCTTTTTTGTCATCGCTGTAGCTGCCATATTCATTGTAATAAGTAAAGGTGCGCTTGTCAAGTAGCTTGGTGCCAGATGTAATACTGACACTCTCTAAACGTAAGCGTTTGTCTCCGAATAATTTGTCATTATCGAATGTGATGCTACGTACAGTATTGCCAAGCGTGTTTTTTATGTCAATTTTCGCCATACGTATATTGGGAGTTCCGTATTTGCGGGTACCGGAAATGGTAGAAGAGGTAAAGTTTATAGTGGTAGTCCTGCTTTTTATCTGGGATAATACCCGTTGATTAGAAAACGTAGTGCGGTGTATGGCCGAAATTGCATTTGACTGTTGGCTGCTGGTTCCGGTTGCTCCGTTGGTGGTGGTTACAAAAGAGGAAGAGAGGCTATTGGCTGACTCTTCACGTCGCCACGAAGGAATGGTAGTGTAGGTTAGTGAAATACTATCTGTACGATATGGAGATACTATTTTTGAGAGATGCCAGCATGATACTGTGCTATAATTAGGACTACGGTAGAGATTGTCCAGAATGGTTGGAAAATATTCATAACTCATCTGCTCACGCTCTGTGAAATAATAGGTACAGCCTGAAGGAGTTGTTATCAGAAAATCATAAATGCCATTAGAGGTCTTATTTATGCTTTGTATTTTTAAGTTAGTGGGTGGTAATTGTGTAATTGTTCCGTTGGGATTGCATATAAAACTTCCTGAATAACCCTCGAAATTATAATAATACCGGTCAGGACTGGCTTCTTTTTGCAAGTGAACAATGTCCTTTAAATAATCTAAATCAGCACTACTTTCTATTTGCTGGCGGGTCTTCAGCTGATATGGAAGCGACTCGTCCGGTTGTCCGTGAATTACTCTGGAGATGCATCCGCCTGCATTTAGGGTCCATCCCAGTCCAAGCACTCCGGGGATATCGTCTACTTTACATCCGGAAGTATGATATGACATGGATATAGAGAAAGGTATGTCTTTTAGAGATAAATTATATAAAGGGATATGTACGTCGGCAGTTCCGGTATTACGTGACACCGGGTAGTCTACATAACGGTTCATCTGGGCTGCTTCGGGAGACGGGAGTACAGTTTCATCCGAAATGGTACGGGGTACAATATAAGGGGAATTGTCCAGACTGTTCAGGGAAGGACTGTTTGGAGTTGGTATGCTGTCTTGATTTTGAGCATAAACCGGCAGAATTGATACCGATACTAATATAGCGAATAAGATATTTTTCATAATGATGATAAATAATCCGTTTGACTTATTTCTTAAATAGCTTTTTAGCATAAACTTTTTCCCCGGTTGTTATCCGAAGCAGGTATTCTCCTGTCGGATAGCTGTCCATTGAAATAGTTTCATTGTAGAGTCCGGCCGAAAGGCTTGTATGTTGTATTGTCGCCAGTTTTTGTCCTTGCAGGTTGAAGAGAGAAACTGTGACGTTGCCGGATTGTTTCAGTTCGTAGTTAATGTATAAGTCACTGTTATTTTCTATTCTATAATTGTAGTTGATAGTGTCGTCATTTATTCCTTTTTCCAGAGATTTATCCATATTTTTCCATTTGCGTTCGAGTTGTTCTTCTGTTGCCATATCGCGTTTTTTTTGATTGTCGGTGTCATAAGGTAAATCGTAATATTGTTCTTCAGGTAAATAGATAAAAGAAGTGGAGAAATGCTCGTATGGTTTGCTGTCTTGATAAACCGTACTTTTGATAGTTTCTACTACTGGATAACGGTAGCCGTAGGCATACCAACGCCAAGTCTCTATTTCCTGATGAATAGAGTCGTTGGTTAGTAGATATTCTATGCTATCGCAATTTAGGGTGTATGGGAGAGTATCCACTTTTAATAAGGCTGATACATTATCTTTCAGAATTATACTCTGATGAATCTGTTTATGAGTGTGTATGCGAAGGACTTTATGTAAGGTATCTCCCTCAGGTAATATTAAATCACCGGAGGCATCGGCTGTGATGATACTTTTACCACGTTGCCGGATATACATATGTTCGCAATAGCGCCCCTTTCCATCGAAGTAATCACTGATTTTCTGGTTTTGTAAAATAGGGAAGGTTAGAAGTAGTTCAGGCTTCTGATAAGTGATAAGAGTTGTAGGATTTTCATATCCCAGGCAAAAAAGGCTGTCTCCGGATATAGAATGATAATACATCGTACGATGTTCAATGGCAACAAGACTGTCAGAACCTTGCATTGTGTACTTCAGCTGATAGCTCGCATTCTTGAGTTTCAGGTTGCTGAAATCCCAAATTTGTTCGGAACTCATATCTCCGGGTTCACAAGTAGTAACTACATGTTTTATGAGTTGGTCACCACTTCTGGGCATATTGGAGGTAGTGCTTAATGTCTGTGCATGGAGAGACAGAGTAAGAATACTGCCTGCCAAGAATAAGAGAGCTCTCATGTTTTTTCGTATTATTGGGTTAACATAAATCTTTTGCCTAATAAATATGGTGCTTGTGTATTGGTAAATTTGCGAGTCAGAATATGCACTGACTATTTATTTGATGATAATATATCGGTGGATATTATTATGTAACTGCAATATTATAGAAAAAGAATGAAATATCCAATAGTTTGTTTGTATTTAAGTATATAAAATTCGGCATATTACTCTGACTGATATTAAAAGTTATTCGGACTTCCGGAGATAGTTGATGTTATCGTTGTTCGATTCATGGAAAACATTGCGAAGATATCTAAAAGGATCAATTCCGTACCAAGTCCACACCTGCTCCACTCTTCCAATCTCCGTATAGGAGTGGAGAAAACACGGAGTTGGTAAGGAGCAGAAGTGTTTTTGACCAGAATCAGGTCTGTCTTTTAGCTTCTTTGATGTTATTAATTTGTTCTTATTGAGCCATTCTTTCAGAAATAGATTTTGGCTTATCTTACCCCTCGCATCATATTTATTTGTACTTTTGACCCGTAAAACTTTAACTGGAAATTTTATGAAAACTGGAAAAATCTATTTCATGCTCCTTGTAGGTGTGGGTATGGCATTGGCGAGTTGTGGTAACTCTCAAAACAAGAAAAATGAATCTCCTGCAGTAGGTAGCGATAAAGATGAACATGGCTGTATTGCTTCCGCCGGATATATATGGAGTGAGGTGCAGAAAGACTGTATCCGTCTTTGGGAAAAAGGTGTCCGCATGGAAAGTGTGGCAGATAAGGAAAATACAGCGTATATTGTTTTTGCTCCCGACTCATTGCAAGTAGAATTATTCTTCTCCGGTGACCAACCCAATGAAATATTGGATCGCCGTTCGCTGCCGGACGGAGACTATGTCTGGAATGTAGAAGACGATGATACAAAGAATGTCCGCCAGGAGAATGGAAAATGGACAATCAGCCAACGAGGAAACCTGATCTATCAGCAGGTGGACGAGGCTAAGTAATTGTTTGAGATGTTATGGAGAACTTTGCTGCCATAGACTTTGAAACTGCCAATGAACAACGCACCAGTGTGTGCAGTGTCGGGGTAGTGATTGTGCGGGATGGAGAGATTGTAGATCGTTACTATAGTCTTATTCGTCCTGAACCGGAGTATTACTCCTATTGGAATACCCGGGTACATGGGTTGACATTGGCAGATACAGTGGAAGCACCGGTATTTCCGGTAGTATGGCAAGAGATTGCACCGCTTATAGAGGGGCTTCCGCTTGTGGCGCATAACAAAGGTTTTGATGAAAGTTGTTTGAAAGCGGTTTTCAAGACTTACTGTTTAGATTACCCCGATTATGAATTTCATTGTACCTTGAGTACGGCACGAAGGCGAATCAAAGGTTTGCCCAATTATCAGTTGCATACGGTAGCGGCCTATGTTGGATACGAGTTGGAACAGCATCACCATGCATTGGCTGACGCTGAGGCTTGTGCCTGGATTGCCCGGGAAATAATAGAATAACGAAGAAAAAAGTACGAATATGGATTTAGCATCACTTACTGCGGAAGTCTGCCGCATTGCTATGGATGCAGGAAGTTTTTTGAAAGAAGAAAGAAAAACATTCCGTAGCGAGAGCGTGGAAAAGAAACATGCGCATGACTACGTGTCCTACGTAGATAAAGAATCGGAGAAGCAGATTGTTGCCGAGCTCTCCGCATTGTTGCCGGAAGCCGGTTTTATTACGGAAGAAGGTTCGGCTGTGTATCAGGATGAACCCTATTGCTGGGTTGTGGACCCGCTGGACGGGACTACGAATTATATCCATGACAATGCACCTTACTGTGTATGTATAGCCCTTCGCTCCAGGGAGGAACTTTTGTTGGGTGTGGTGTACGATCCTTGCCGGGATGAGTGTTTCTATGGTTGGAAAGACGGTGGCGCTTACGTGGATGGTCAGCGGATACAGGTTTCCAATGTACAACAGATGGAAGATGCCTTTCTGGTAGTAGAACTGCCTTATAACTCATGCCAATATGCCCGTACGGGAGAACACTTGATACATAACCTGTATGGTAAAGTAGGTGGCATTCGTATGACCGGTTCTGCTGCCTTAGCGATATGTTATGTAGCTGCCGGACGTTTTGATGCCTGGGCGGAGGCGTTCATCGGCAAATGGGATTATTCGGCAGCTGCGTTGCTTGTATTAGAGGCAGGTGGCCGGGTGACCGACTTCTATGGAAATGAAAGTTTTATAGAAGGGCATCATATTATTGCTACGAACGGACATCTGCATTCTACGTTGCAACAACTGATACAAGAAGTCCCTCCATTGGGGATGTAACATAAATAAACTACTTAATGAAAAATACTGTGAAAATCTGGTTAGGCCCTCTGTTTCATCTCTTTTTTCCACGTTGTTGTGTGGTTTGTGGAGCTCCGCTTGTAGAAGGTGAAGAGGCTATTTGCACGCATTGTAACATTAACATGCCCCGTACCAATTACCATAAGGTAAAAGACAACCTTGTGGAGCGTATGTTCTGGGGAAAGATTCCTTTGGAACGTGCCACTTCTTATTTTTTCTATCGCAAAGGGAGTGATTTCCGCAAGATACTGCATCAGTTCAAGTATGGAGGACGAAAAGAACTGGGTGCAATAATGGGGCGTTTTATGGCTGCAGAGTTGGCTACAACAGATTTCTTCGAAGGTGTAGATATCATTATCCCCGTGCCTCTGCATCCCCGTAAGAGGAGGGCGCGCGGGTACAATCAAAGTGAATGGATTGCCCGTGGTGTGTCTCAGGTAGTCGGATTACCTGTGGATGTATCTTCGGTGATACGTGAGAAGCATACGGATACGCAAACCCGTAAATCGACTTATGAACGTTGGGAGAATGTGGATGGCATCTTTCGGCTTCGTCATCCGGAGAATTTTGTGGGAAAGCATGTGCTGATTGTTGATGATGTATTGACTACCGGTTCTACTACTACTGCTTGTGCCGATGTTTTTCATGAAATAGAAGGAGTACGCATTAGTGTGCTGACATTGGCGGTAGCCGAAGGATAGTATAAATAATGTTAATATAGAGGTTGAAGCTCTGCATTCAGCAGATTCTGTATCGTTGATGCAGCTGTTTGCAGGATAGAAAACAAAAAAGGTTCGCCGTAATGACGAACCTTTTTGCTCTTCCTC
>NZ_MSHA01000033.1:0-28508 GCF_001940965.1 Bacteroides sp. Phil13
CCGACAAGAGGCTCAAAAGAAAAGAGATACATTCTACAAAGAATGTATCTCTTTTTTTTATTTGTTTTTTGTAAAAAAAGTGATAGCTTTGCTTTGTAAAACCTAATATTATGATGCGGATATCCTCTTATTTCCTATATGTAACTCTATTTTTTCTTCTTTTACTCCCTTTGGGTAAGGCAGTTGCCGGTTGGAATAGCTTCATTGTTAATTTCGATAAAAGCCTTTATGGTAAAGGTGCTCAGACTTGGAAAATAGCTCCTTATGATGATCATTGGGTGTACTTTGCAAATAAGAACGGTATGGTGCAGTTTGATGGAAACGTCTGGACGGTATTTCCGATGAATAACTTTTCTGATGTACGTTCTGTACTGGCATCGACTACCCAAAAGCGTATCTATGCAGGTGGTATTAATGAGTTCGGGTATTATGAACCGTCGGAAGATGGAGAGTTGGTCTATCATTGTATGTCCGATACGCTGGAAAGAGATTGCCGTTTTGTTGGTAATGTCTGGGGAATCCACGAAGCTGATAATATTCTTTATATACAAGGTGATGATCGTGTAGTGAAATATCTGAATGGTAAATACACCGCTATTGAAATGAATGCTAAAATAGATTGTTCCAATATGGTAAATGGCATTCTTTATATAGGTACTGATCATGGCGTGTGGGTATTGGTTGGAAATACTTTCTTCCCTTTACAGGGGGCTGATATTCTGGCTTCCAATCGTATCCGTGGAATTATTCCTCATAAAGGTGGTGGTGTTATTGTGGTTACTGCTTACAATGGCTTGTTTTATTGCAACGGGCGTACCACAGTACCTTTTGTCACTGGTGCCGAAGATTTTATGTGTGAAAATGAAGTTTTCTGTGTGGCTGCTCAGGATGATAAAATTGCTCTGGGAACTATTCATAAAGGTCTGTTATTGATAGATTGCTCCACGATGGACGTAAAATACTTCAATGAGAATAACGGATTACGTAATAATACAGTGCTTTCTGTAGCCTTTGATAGCCGGGGTAACTTGTGGGCAGGGCTGGATAGCGGTGTGGACTATGTTTCTTTAAGTTCCTCTTTCACCAATCTATATTCGTATCCTTATTCTTATGGTACAGGTTATACGGCTGCTATGGAAGACGGCTATTTGTATCTGGGAACTAATCGTGGTCTTTATTATACCTCTTATCCGGTGCGGTTGAACGGTAATTTGCCGGATATCCATCCCATCCCCCAATCCAGTGGTCAGGTCTGGAATCTTTGTAAGATTGGAGATGATCTCTTTTGCCTGCACGACCGGGGCATTTTTCAAATAAAAGGTACGAACATGTACCGAATCACAGATATCACGGGCGCCTGGTATTGCCAGGAAGTAATGGGATATCCTGATCGTATGTATGTCGGTGTCTATAACGGCCTTTATCTTTTGGAGAAGCAATCGGGAGAGTGGCGTGTACTTTGCAAGATAGATGGCTTTCAGGACTCGTGCCGTCTGTTTGAACAAGAATCAGCAAAAGTATTGTGGATATATAATTCCGGTAGCATTACCCGTGTTGAATTAAGTGAAGACCTAACCCGCCAAATCAGCGTGAAATCTTATGGTGTGGAAGAAGGGTTTCCGGTGGAACGCCAGATTTACGTTGCTAAAATAGAAGGGCGTGTTTATTTTACTACTCCTCACGGCATCTATAAATATAATGTCCACAAGGATATGATGGAACCATGTAGTGACCTGAATAATTTGTTAAATGGTGCTGTCCCTTATACCCGATTGCTGGAATATCACGAACGTCTTATCAGTCTGAGTCCCCATGAGATCTGTATAGCTAATCTGGGAACTTATAAAAGAGGAGCCAATACCAGTATCAACCCTATCCGCCAGTCTTTTCTTGAACTGGGACAGGATTATGAGGCAATCATTCCTTTGTCCGATTCGCTCATGGTAATTCCCAATGAAGAAGGTTTTGCTTTGTTTACGGTTCCCGAAGTGAGGCATAGGCAAGATCTGACTCATTCTGTATATATAAGGAATATGTATCTTACTTATCCTAAGGATTCACTGGTGTATACAGCTAATTTTTTAGGAAAAAAGCCTTCCCTCCTGGTTGACTACACATCAAATTCCGTTCGTTTTGAATATGGACTTGCCTTTTTTGATTTGGATGGTGATGATATTCGTTTTCAGTATCGCTTAAATAAGGGAGTCTGGTCCGACTATACTACTGTGCGTATTAAAGAGTATAGCAATCTTTCTGAAGGTGACTATACTTTTGAGGTGAAGGTTATTTATCCGGATGGCACTACCTCGTCGGATGAACTCTCTTTTCGTATCCTTCCGCCGTGGTATCGTAGTGTAGCTGCTTATGTCTGTTATATTATTCTTGCATTCTTAGGTTTGTGGTATATTTACCGTTGGGATGATATTCGTGTGAAGCGTAAAAAAGAGCAGGCAGTTGTAGAAAAAGATAAGGAACTGCATGAAATGGAAAAGGAGTTTGAAGCTGATAAAGCTCGCCGTGAAAAGCAGATCGTACAGCTGGAAAAAGAAAAGTTGGAATATGACCTTCAGCACAAAAGCCAGGAGATGGCCAACCTGATGATAAACTTTGTTCGCAAAAATGAGATGCTGACCGAGATTAAATCGGAGATCATCAAAGTGGCTTCTTCGTTGAGAGGAGAGGGGGCTCGCGAAGGCAAGCAACTCCTTTTAGTCATCAATAGCAAGATAGATTCCAATATCCAGAGCGATGAAGTTTTGAAGCGTATCGAAGATCAATTCGATTTGATTCATAATAATTTCATGAAGCGGCTTCATGTCCGTCATCCCGATCTCTCTAATAATGAACGCATGATGTGTGCCTATTTGAAGATGAATCTCTCCACTAAGGAAATTGCTCCTTTGCTGAATATCTCCGTTCGTGGTGTCGAAACCATTCGCTACCGCCTGCGTAAGAAGTTTGGTTTGGAGCGTGAAGATAGCTTGACGGATTATTTGAGTAATCAACTGTAGAGTTTGAAAAACAAGTTCTATCTTTGTCAGTGCTTTTTGATGTGCGTTTTAGATGCATAGAGCTTTCTTTGAATAATGTTTTTATTATAATAGAATATGAAACCCGATTTTGACTACAGCGAGGTGCCTTACGCCTTCGCTCATTGCTTTAACACAAAATGTCCACGCGCCGCCAAATGTCTGCGTTACCTGGTAACCTCCTACATTCCTTTGCAGCTCACCGTTGTTTGTGTTGTGAATCCTGCTCTCACAGCTTCTCAGGAAGTTGAACCCTGTTCCTTTTTTATACCTGATCGTATGAAACGCTATGCCTCAGGTATCACTCATCTGCTGGATAAGATTCCGCATGCCGAAGCTCTTGTCATTAAACGTGAGATTTATAATTTCCTTGGCAGAAATATGTATTATCGCATCAAAAACCATGAACGTCTTGTTACTCCTGCCCAGCAGGAGCACATTCGTCAGATTTTCCTTAATCATGGAATCAAGGAAGAACCTGTGTATGACACGTATGTGGAGAAGTATGATTGGGAGTAAGATCCTTGCTACTATATTAGGCGGTAATAGCTCTGCTTTTTCTCAGCTATTCTCACCATATTGAGAATATTTTCTCAATACGGTGAGAGTCTTTACTCAAAGAGATGAGTATTTCTTCTCAATGTGGTGAGAATATATTCTTTCTATAGCGAGAAAAAGCCGTTTAACTTAGATGGTAGTTGCTTAAAGCTTGCTCTGAATAAAGAAGAATTTCAATTAGATTAATTTTTTGGGAGTTGGCGAATTGTAATAATGAAAATATCCTTAACTTTGGCCGGGTATTTTTTATAAAACACGAAAATAGCACTTTTTTAAGATTCGCATTATGGTTGGAGATAACGACGAAAAACTAGTATGCCAAAGTTTTCATTTGACGGGAATTGATGGAAATCCGCTGGTGAGTGCATCAATTCATATTAGATACGTTGAAAGAAGACGTGAAGGGATTAATATAGCTACTGATATTATTACTGATAAAAAAGGAGTAGCGGAAGTTGCTTTACCTGTAAATGGAACTGGGAGCTTTATAATCTCTCATGGGCATTACCATTGTAGGGGCCTGATAAATTTGGATGAAACGGATGTTTCTACAAAAATCAGTTTTAAAGGGTTTAAACTCGTTACGGCATCAATAACCTGTCCTGATATTCCGAAAAATGTAAAGGTCAATTTCCGGGTTTCACCTCAGGTTGTTGCTTCTGCAGGGCAACTTAGCCATTTGCTGACTTATACTTCACCGCTTGTCAAGAATAAAATCGGTATTTGGAAAACCAGGATTTATGTTCCCAAAGGAGCTTCTTACTGGTGTTTTGGTGGAGATTCTGTGTACGCAATAGCTGATACTTTTGAGGTGAGAGAGAATGTAGAGGTAAATGTTATATTACCTTCGTTCACTCGGATAACTTTGGGAATGAAGAATGCCCCCAGAAGGATAAAGTATAATATACAGCTTAATCAAAATGGATTGAAAATAGGTTCCTATGCACCTGGTTCTAAAGTATATTTGCCTGATGGTGACTATACTTGTACAATAGATTCTATGTACAAAGAAACTTCTTTTCAGAAATTTGATGTAAAGGGAGAACCTAAAACGGTTTATTTTGATTACGCTGTTCACTCTGAATGTGCACCGGTCAGGGTGACAGGCAAGGCGCCGGATATGAAGATGTGGATTCCTCTTCTGGATTTTATTCCATTGAATGCGGGTGGTTCCTGGGATAACCGTTACAGGTTGAGGATGCGTGCTTCAGGTATGCTACCGGTGGGCACTTACGAATATCGTTCAGTTGATTCTCATTATCAGGTCAGAGGTGTGTTTACTGTAGAGAAGGATAAAGAGAATCTGCTTGTTTGTGATGCGTCCAAACTTCAGCAAATCATATTTGAGAAAGAAAATAAGGAGGATGCCGGTGGGCAGGTAGAACTGATTGATGAAACGATGTCATTAGTCGCATATACCGCAGGTGTGTCCGGTTCTTTCTGGGCATCTCCCGGTACATATATTCTTCGCGGATTGAAAACAAAGACGGTGAAAGTGGTTTTAGGAAAGGATGCTCCGGCAAAAGTAGTGCTTGAACCCTGTAATGTCATAGGGAAAACGGCCCTCTGTACTATTAAACCACCCTGTGGAATTGCTTTAAGGGATGCTGTTGTAGAAATAGATGGAGAACCTTTTGTGTATTTAGGACCGGAATCTTATGCATTACATACATTTCCGGGTGAGCATACTTGCGTTGTCAGGAGGACTGGATTTAAAACTTTCATAGGAAAGGTGTTGCTGCCTGAATCGGCAGGTGCTTATAAAATTGAAATAGCTTTAATGCCTGATAGCAGGCCGAAATAAGTATTACTAAAAGGAGGGATATGAGATTTTTGAACATATCCCTCGCTATCATTTTTAGGATTTAAGATCTTTCACTGTTTTCTCTAACCTTTCGAGAGGCATTTCTCCTGATTGTCTCCAAAGTTGTTCACCTTTCCTTATTAATATAAATGTAGGAACTGTTTCGATAGTATACAAATCAGCAAGCGCACTTTCCTGGTCGATATCAATTTGCACCACTTCAAGGATTCCTTTCACTGATTTCTTAAATTCCTCTACAATGGGTTGCATTCGTTTGCAATGCGGACACCAGGTTGCATAAAATTCTGCCATAACCCAATCTGCATTAGCCAACTTCTCTTTATTTCTTTCTTCACGTACTTCTTTCTTTTCTTCCATAATAATATGTTTTGAATGATTGATTGTTAATTCAACAATATCGGAAGAAAAAAAGTTTGTGGCATAACAATTATTTATGCTATAAAAATTGCTACTTTTGTCAGCAGAAACACGAAAGGACAAATAATATGTCACATTTAGCTACTTTGATAAATGATTTAGCGTTGATACTGATTTGTGCAGGAGTCATGACGCTATTGTTCAAGAAACTGAAACAACCATTGGTCTTGGGGTATGTAGTGGCAGGTTTCCTGGCGAGTCCTCATATGCCATATACCCCTTCTGTAATGGATACGGCGAATATTCAGACCTGGGCAGATATTGGTGTAATCTTTCTTTTATTTGCATTGGGACTGGAGTTTAGCTTCAAGAAAATTGTGAAAGTGGGCGGCGCAGCTATCATTGCTGCTTGTACCATTATATTTTGTATGATCCTTTTGGGGATTACTGTAGGTACAGGCTTTGGTTGGCAACGTATGGATAGCATCTTCCTGGGGGGTATGATTGCGATGTCTTCTACAACTATTATTTATAAGGCATTTGATGATCTGGGAATGCGCAAGAAACAATTCACGGGGTTAGTGCTCAGTGTGCTGATACTGGAAGATATTCTTGCTATTGTGCTGATGGTAATGCTGTCTACCATGGCAGTGAGGCATAATTTCGAAGGATCGGAAATGCTGGAAAGTATTGGAAAACTTCTCTTTTTTCTGATACTTTGGTTTGTGGTAGGCATCTATCTGATACCGGAATTACTGAAACGTTGTCGCAATTTGATGAGTGAGGAAACATTGCTTATCGTTTCGCTGGGCCTCTGTTTCGGAATGGTGGTTATGGCTGCCCGTACAGGGTTTTCCGCAGCTTTCGGTGCTTTTATTATGGGTTCTATTTTGGCCGAAACGGTAGAAGCGGAGAGTATTGAACGACTGGTAAAGCCGGTGAAGGATCTTTTTGGAGCTGTATTCTTTGTGTCGGTAGGTATGATGGTTGATCCTGCCATGATTGTGGAGTATGCGCTTCCGATTATAGTGATCACCTTGGCAGTAATTTTTGGGCAATCCTTATTCGGTACATTGGGAGTTCTGCTGGCAGGGCAACCTTTGAAAACGGCTATGCAGTGTGGTTTCAGTCTGACTCAGATTGGTGAGTTTGCTTTTATTATAGCATCTTTGGGTGTATCCCTCCATGTGACGAGTGATTTTCTATATCCCATTGTAGTAGCGGTTTCGGTTATTACTACTTTCCTCACCCCTTATATGATTCGTTTTGCCGAACCGGCTTCTAATTTCGTTGATACGCATTTGCCAGTCAAATGGAAAAACTTTTTGTTGCATTATTCTTCCGGTTCTCAGACCATGAATCATGAGAGTTTATGGAAGAAACTTATTCTGGCTTTGACGAGAATTACGATTGTTTATTCCATAGTCAGCATTGCAGTAGTTGCTTTGGCTTTCCGCTTTCTTGTTCCGTTGTTTCTGGAACATATACCCGGCATTTGGGGAAGATTGCTTGCAGCAGTGGTGATCATTTTGTTTATTTCACCTTTCTTGCGGGCTATTATGATTAAAAAGAATCATTCTGCTGAGTTTGTTACTTTATGGAATGATAGCCGGGGAAATCGTGCACCGCTGGTGGCAACTATTGTTATCCGTATATTGATAGCTGTTTCATTTGTAATGTTTGTGATATCCGGTTTGTTTAAAGTTTCTGTCGGCCTGTTGCTGGGGGTAGCGGTTTTGCTGGTTATAATGATGATATTATCCCGTCAACTGAAGAAGCAGTCTATCATGATAGAACGGAAGTTTTTTCAGAATCTTCGTTATCGTGATATGCGTGCTGAATATATGGGCGAGAAAAAGCCGGAGTATGCCGGGCGTCTGCTATCCCGTGATCTGCACCTGACGGATTTTGAAGTACCTGGTGAGTCGGCATGGGCAGGGAAAACACTTGCAGAACTCAATTTCGGAAAGAAATATGGCATACATGTAGTCTCTATTCTCCGTGGAAGGAAGAGAATTAATATACCGGGAGCTTCCGTGCGCCTTTTCCCGGAAGATAAAATACAGGTTATAGGTACGGATGAAGAGCTGAACCAGTTTAGTTCGGAGATGGAGAAAGCAGCGATCTTAGAAACAGATGTAGTTGAAAAGAGTGAGATGATTTTGCGTCAGTTCCGTGTAGATGCCCACTCCATATTTTTAGGTAAGACGATGCGTGAATCCGGTATTCGTGAGCAGTATCATTGTCTTATTGTAGGTGTGGAGAGGGGAGAGGAAACTTTGCACGCGCCCGACCCGCATGAACCATTTATGGAAGATGACGTGGTCTGGATAGTAGGAGAAAATGCAGATGTGTATAAATTAGTGGGGCAAAAGAATGAGAATGTCGACATGGAATAAGGATAGAAAGTTTATCTTTGCTCCGTAAACATAAATAATAAATCAAGAATATCATGAAAAGTGATCCGAAAGAATGTTTGTATTGTCAGAATAATGAGACTCTGCACAATCTGATGATTGAGTTTGCTGAATTGAGTGTATCCCGCGTATTTTTGTTCAAAGAACAAACCTATAGAGGACGTTGTCTTGTATCTTATAAAGACCACGTCAATGATTTGAACGAATTGAGTGATGAAGACCGTAATGCTTTTATGGAAGATGTTACTCGTGTAACCCGTGCTATGCAGAAAGCTTTTAATCCTGAAAAGATCAATTACGGTGCATATTCCGATAAATTATCACACTTGCATTTCCATCTTGCACCGAAGTATGTAGATGGCCCTGATTATGGTGCTACATTTCAGATGAATCCGGGAAAGGTATACTTGACGGATGCTGAATATAATGAGTTGATTGAGGCGGTGAAGAAGGAGCTTTGATAGTGATTAGGGGTGAGTGATTAGTGATTAGTGATTAGTAGCTACGCTATAACCGCATGGTGTTAATCACTAATCACTCACCCCTAATCACTAATTAAAGTTTATTAAGTATCTTGTCCATCACCCAGTTTGTAAGCGTTGCGCTTGCTCCATCGCAGGTACAAATAGACTTACCTAAAAGATGATCGACAACGGCTTGGATGAGTGGCTGTTGTACATGCTCCGGGTTTTCAACCGGAATTTCTTCTCTTCCTTTTTCCGTATGCAGGGCGATGGGATCGTAAGTAAATACAGAGAAACAAATCATTCCCTTGTCTCCGATAACTTCAATGCGGTCTTCGCGTGCAGAGTCGTGTGCTACAAAACACCAGGAACCACTGCCTACTAATCCACTGTCGAATTGGAAACATGCACTTAAAGTATCTTCGGCCGGATAGAGTCCGCCACGATTACTTTTGTATCCATTAGCTTCTAGGATGCAGCCGAACATATCTTGTAATAAGTCGATCTGGTGGGGAGCTAAATCATAAAAATAGCCACCTCCGGCAATGTCCGGTTGTACTCGCCACGGAAGATTTTCTTTGTTATAATCCAGGTCCCGGGGAGGTTGGGCAAAGCGGATTTGTATATTGATAATATTACCTATTGTGTCATTATCTACTAATTCCTTTACTTTCAAAAAATAGGGAAGATAACGGCGGTAATAAGCTACAAAGCAAGGAACCCCAGTTTCGTTTGAGATACGGTTGATACGGCAGCATTCCTCGTATGTTACCGCCATAGGCTTTTCTATATAAACAGGTTTACCTGCTTTCATTGCCATGATGGCATAGGTGGCGTGTGAAGAAGGTGGAGTGGCGATATAGATGGCATTCACATCCTCGTCATCAATCAGTTCTTGAGCATCATTATACCACTTTGGAATACCTCTTTCCTGAGCATAAGCTTGGGCTTTAGCTCCATCGCGACTCATTACGGCAATCACTTCTGAACCTTCTACCTTTTGAAAGGCGGGACCACTTTTATGTTTGGTTACTTCCCCGCAACCAATAAATCCCCATTTTATCTTCTTTTCGCTCATAATATATAATGTGTTCTCTTTTACTCTTCTTCAAAATCAAAGTCAAAATCATCCATAAATTCGGGAGTAGTGAATTCCTCCATACTCCGTCGATCTTTCTTTGTAGGACGGCCGGCGCCTTTAGCACGGTCTACGAAGCCACTGACGCGGCTCATTTCCAATAATTCATACTGGTCGGGAGTCGTTACATTCTCCATCATCTCTGCAACGAGCTTTGCTCCGACGCGTTTCTCTATGGCTTGCAGTACTTTGAAAGAGTAGGTAACAGGTGGTTTACGTACTTGTATTATATCGCCTGGTTTTACCGTACGAGCAGCCTTTGCCAATGCTCCATTGATGCTGATGCGGCTTTTCTTACACGCCTCGGCAGCAATGGTGCGTGTCTTGAAAATGCGCACAGCCCACATCCATTTATCTATTCTTGCTTCACTCATAATTTTTTTGGAGAAAGTTAGTTATTAACTGCCAACTACTTTTTATTAAATTGATTCATTGTAATATCAATTCCTGCCAGGCAGAAACTCTTGATGATCTCTCCTGCTGTTTTCAGGCGTTCATCCATCGTTTTCTGATCTTCTTCGGTAAAATGTCCCAGCACATAGTCCACCTGGCCGCCTCGTGGAAATTCGTTACCGATACCGAAACGAAGTCGGGCATAATTCTGTGTACCCAGAATAGCAGCAATATGTTTTAGCCCGTTGTGTCCGGCATCACTGCCTTTTCCTTTTAGACGCAAAGTCCCGAAAGATAGGGCAAGGTCATCTACTATTATTAACACATTTTCCAATGGAATGTTTTCTTTCTGCATCCAGTAGCGCACAGCATTTCCGCTGAGGTTCATAAATGTAGAAGGTTTTAGTAATAACAGTTGGCGTCCTTTGACGGATAGGGTAGTGGTAAAGCCGTAACGTCCGTCGTTGAAAGTGGCACCTGCTTCTTTTGCCAATGCATCTACTACCATAAAACCTATGTTATGGCGGGTTTCGTGATATTCGGGACCTATATTTCCTAATCCAACAATTAAATATTTCATGTTTCTGAATAGTGTTTTTAGAAAACTATAAGCTATAAATAACTATGCTATGAGAATAATAGTAAACGAGGAACGCGGATTATCGCAGCGTTCGCGGATTAATGTAATCTGCGTCTTCTGCGTTAACCCGCGTTCCGGAATATGTCTTCTTACGAAAGAACTGATTAGTTGCCTGCAGCAGCAGCGGCACCTCTTGCAGCACGAGTCAGCTTAACAGCGCATACAACAGCTTCTTTTGCATTCATCAATTCCAGACCTTCGAAGCTCAACTCACCAACTTTAACAGTCTTACCCAGACCCAAGTGAGCAACATTTATAGTCAGTTTCTCAGGAATAACGTTATATAAAGCTTTCACTTTCAGTTTACGCATCTGCAATACCAGCTTACCACCGGCCTTAACACCTTCTGCCAAACCTTCCATCTGTACCGGAACTTCCATAACGATGGGTTTAGATTCGTCAATCTGATAGAAGTCAACGTGCAGGATAGTATCTTTTACCGGGTGGAATTGAATATCCTTCATAATAGCGTTTATTTTCTTGCCATCGATTACGAGGTCAACTACGTAGATGTGCGGAGTATAAACTAAGTTGCGCAGACCATCAGCGGGTACAGTGAAGTGAATGTTTTCACCTGCTCCGTAGAGTACGCAGGGTACACCGTTGTCTTTACGAATAGCTTTCAAAGCTCTTGCTTGTTCCGAAGAACGTTCTGCAATAGTTCTTGCAGTACCTTTTACTTCAATTGATTTCATTTCTTTAATTTTTTGTGTTACTCTAAATTAAGTTGTTTTGTTGCTTAATTCACCATCGCACGATGTGGGGTTACCACACAATGTTGCAAAAAAGCGGTGCAAAAGTACAGCTTCTTTTTGAATTATCAAAGAGTTGGCTCTTCAAAATCTATATCAATCTTGATTTCTCCGTCCAATTCCATACCTTTTTCATTCATTTCCAATGCTGCTTCTATATTTGCATCGGCATCTGCATCTATAACATTCTTTGCATCTGCTTTTGCATTCATATCGCCTATAACTTCCAGCATTTCTTTCTGATTAATGAAATTAATAGCTTCATTCAGACCGTTCATGAACTTTTCAAAATCTTCCCTATATAAGAAAATCTTATGTTTCTCAAAACTTACCTGCGCATCTTCGCCTTCACCGGTCACCACTTTCTTGCTTTCAGTGATTGCGAGAAACATTTCATCTTTTCTGTTCTTTTTTACATCCAGATAGTAGATTCGTTTACCTGCTTTAATGGATTTGGAGAATACAATCTCCTTATCGTTCATGTCCGCTCCTTTTTTCTTTAAGTCTTCCATATTTTAGGTTTCTTGTTGTAATTGGCTTCAAAAATGACGATTTTTTTTAAACTGTCAAAAGAAAAAGCCCGGATAATGAATATCTGCATTAAAAAATGTGATTTATTTGCGTAAACTCATTAAAAATGTCTACTTTTGCAACTCGTTAACAACAGTATTGATTAATAGATTTATGATTAACAGAGTTCTTATTCGTCTTAAGATTATACAGATTGTATATGCTTATTATCAGAATGGCAGTAAAAATTTAGACTCAGCGGAGAAAGAATTATTCTTTAGTCTTTCGAAAGCGTATGACCTTTATAATTATTTGCTGATGCTGATGGTGGCTCTGACGACTTACGCACAAAAACGCATTGATGCGGCAAAAGCCAAGTTAGCTCCGACCGCGGAGGAGTTGTATCCCAACATGAAATTCGTAGAAAACAAGTTCGTTTCTCAACTGGAAGTGAATAAGCAGTTGCTTGACTTTGTTGCCAACCAAAAACGGTCGTGGACAAATGACGAAGACTTTATCAAGGGGTTGTATGAGAAGATTATAGCTTCTGATATATATAAGGAATATATGGCTTCGCCTGATAAGTCTTATGAAACAGACCGTGAATTATGGAGAAAGCTCTATAAAGCATTTATTTTTAATAACGAAGCATTGGATACTTTGTTGGAAGACCAGAGCCTTTATTGGAATGATGACAAAGAAATCGTAGATACTTTTGTTCTAAAGACAATCAAACGTTTTGAGGAAAAGAATGGTGCCAATCAGACTTTGTTGCCTGAATTCAAAGATGAGGAGGACCAGGAGTTTGCTCGTCGTTTGTTCCGTCGTGCCATCTTGAATTGTGATTACTATCGTCATCTGATCAGTGAGAATACTCGTAATTGGGATTTGGATCGTGTAGCCTTTATGGACGTGATAATAATGCAATGTGCATTAGCGGAAATTCTAAGTTTTCCGAACATTCCTGTGAGTGTTTCGTTAAATGAGTATGTAGAGATTGCTAAAGTCTATAGTACGATAAAGAGCGGAAGTTTCGTAAATGGTACATTAGACGGAATAGTTAATCAATTAAAAAAAGAAGGTAAGTTGGCTAAAAACTGATATCTTTGTTGAGTATTAAAAACTAAAAACGAATAATTTATGAATTTAATGACCGTATTCTTGCAAGCTCCTGCCGCAGCTCCTGGTGGTGGTAGCATGATGTGGATTCTTCTGATTGCCATGTTTGCTATCATGTATTTTTTCATGATTCGTCCACAAAACAAAAAGCAAAAAGAAATTGCAAACTTCCGCAAATCGCTTCAGGTAAACCAAAAGGTGATTACTGCCGGTGGTATTCATGGTGTTATCAAAGAGATTAATGATAATGATATAGTACTTGAAATCGCTTCTAATGTTAGGATTAGAATTGATAAGAATTCTATATTTGCAGCAGCTGCAGATGCTAACAGCAATCAGGCTGCTAAATAAATTTGAATAGTGAGCCTATGATTGATCGTAGGAACATAAAACGCATATATTTAAAAACAGCGAGAAAAATTAAGGACTTTCTGCTCAGTGATAAGAGCAGAGAGTTCTTAATTTTTTTATTTTTCTTCTTCATTGCCAGTGGTTTCTGGCTGCTTCAGACATTAAATAATGATTATGAAACGGAATTCTCCATTCCGGTACGTTTGAAAGGAGTTCCTAATAATATTGTTATAACTTCTGAACCTCCTTCCGAACTGCATATTCGGGTGAAAGATAAAGGTACGGTGTTACTCAACTATATGCTTGGAAAGAGCTTTTTCCCTATTACTTTGGATTTTTCTGACTATAAAGGGAAGGATAACCATGTACGTATTTATTCTTCGCAGTTTGAGAAAAGATTGCTCAACCAGTTGAACGTATCTACAAAATTGCTTTCCGTGAAACCCGATACGTTAGAGTATATCTATTCTACCGGAGACTCCAAATTAGTTCCGGTGAAGTTACAGGGAACAGTGAGTGCCGGACGCCAGTATTATATTTCCGATACAATTTGTACGCCTGATTCTGTATTAGCCTACGCACCTGCAGGTGTACTGGATACAATAACCATTGCCTATACACAGAAGGTGAAATTTGAAGATGTCTCTGATACACTGAAGAGGCAAATTCCTTTGCTTGCCCAGAAGGGGGTTAAGTTTGTGCCGGCTTCTGTGGAGATGATTTTTCCTGTGGATATTTATACGGAGAAAACTGTGGAAGTTCCTTTGCGGGGTGTTAATTTTCCTGCAGGTAAAGTGTTGCGTGCGTTTCCATCAAAAGTGAATGTTACTTTCCAGGTTGGTTTGAGTCATTTCCGCCAAATAACAGCAAGTGATTTTCATATCAATGTTTCTTATGAAGAACTTTTGAAATTAGGTTCGGATAAGTATACGGTGAAATTAAGATCAGTGCCGAAAGGCGTAAACCAGATACGTATCAGTCCGGAACAGGTAGATTTCCTAATTGAGCAAGTATCTCCTGATTATGGCAATTAAGATAGGTATAACTGGTGGAATCGGTAGTGGAAAAAGTGTAGTTTCCCGACTATTGGAAGTGATGGGTGTCCCTGTTTATATCTCGGATATTGAATCCAAGCGCCTGACTGTTTCGGACTCTTTGATTCGCCGGGAACTGATATCTTTACTGGGAGAAGATATTTATACCGATGGAGAGTTGAATAAAACCTTGCTTGCTTCCTATATATTTGGTAACCCCGAACATATCCGTACTGTAAACGGTATTATTCATCCACGGGTGCGGGATGATTTTCATCAATGGGTAAAGCGATACGATGCATATCCGATAGTAGGGATGGAGTCTGCAATTCTGATTGAAGCCGGATTTGCAGGTGAAGTAGATGCCGTAATTATGGTATATGCACCCGAGGAAATCCGTATAACCCGTGCCATGCAGCGTGATACTGCTCCGCGGGAATTGGTGGAACGTCGTGTTCGTAGCCAGATGAGTGATGAAGATAAGCGTATCCAGGCTGATTTTGTAATTGTAAACGACGGTGAAACTCCGTTAATTCCGCAGGTTTTAGAACTAATAACTTCTCTATCTAAAAATATTGCTTACCTTTGCCCACCGAAAAAATAAAATATTACTAATAAAAAATAGAACATACTATGTTGAAGACTATTTTGTCTATCTCCGGTAAACCGGGATTGTATAAGCTCATTTCACAAGGTAGAAATATGTTGATTGTAGAATCACTTACAGACAAGAAACGTTTCCCTGCTTATGGTAACGAGAAAATAATATCTTTGGGCGATATTGCCATGTATACGGATACGGACGATGTGCCTTTGAAAGATGTATTACTAGCCATGAAAAAGAAAGAAAACGGTGCAGCTGTAGTGATGGATCTGAAAAAAGCCACTGCTGATGACCTTCGCGCTTATTTGGGAGAGGTTCTGCCTACTTTCGATCGCGACCGTGTATATGTGACGGATATCAAAAAACTTATTTCCTGGTACAACCTGTTAGTTACTTGCGGAATGACTGATTTCGAAGAGGCTGCAGAAGTTGAAGCTACTGAAGAAAAAACAGAAGAATAAATTTAAAAACAAGCTATTCTTTTCATAGAAAAGCGGATTATGCGGGACTTCT
This sequence comes from Bacteroides sp. Phil13, assembly GCF_001940965.1. Classification (NCBI taxonomy): domain Bacteria; kingdom Pseudomonadati; phylum Bacteroidota; class Bacteroidia; order Bacteroidales; family Bacteroidaceae; genus Bacteroides; species Bacteroides sp. Phil13. The sequence continues at coordinate 15,705 of NZ_MSHA01000033.1, forward strand.
CGGATAATTCGCTTTTTTTTATGCTGTAGCTTTAATTTTGACTACTTTTTTTCTACCTTTGTTGCCATCCTGAAATGCAGGGTAGGTAGTGGCCTCCCTTTACAATAATTGAAGGATAATTATAGATAAAAGCGTTTTATATTATCTTGTACTTGAAATCTGGACAATTTCACGCTATTCAAGGATAATAGACAACAAACGTTCATGCTCTGTTGTATATGCACATGTATATATAGTTCGGAGCGTGGGTTGTTGTATATTATTTGAATAGTGGCAGTCCAGAGCCCCAGGTACAATAATAACAACAGTTCCCACGCTTTTTTATTATGAATTTACTGCCTTGAGGGGGAACTTGAGGTTGGCAATGATAAGATGGAAGAACATAAGAGCGTAACAGTACAGGTAGATAAAACTGCTGGTAAGATATATGTGGGCGGAGTGTTGCCTAACGCTACGCTTTGTTTATACCATATCCGGGGAAAGGTGATCGATGTAAAGCAGGCGAAAGGAGAAAATATTTCTTTCGATTTGCCATGTGCAGGAGATTATGTGTTGGTTGTGACGCATCCCTTATCCACACCAGTTGTTAAGCAGCTCGCTATAAAATAAGAAAAAGGCTGTCTTGTTTCTGGATGAAATGTACTTCAGAACTAACAAGACAGCCTTTTTTATCTCCGTTTTTTAGGTTTAATTTTTAAATACTAACCCTTCACCGCTGGCATCTACTGTAATCGGTTTGCTACGATCTACTTCCAGAGATAACAGTTTCTTCGACAAGTCATTCAGCAAGTAATGTTGGATAGCCCGTTTTACAGGACGAGCACCAAACTCCGGATCATATCCTACTTTTGTCAGGAACTCTATAGCTCCTTCCGTCAATATCAATTCCACACCATTTTGGGCAAGCATCTTTTGTACACCTTTTATCTGAAGTACCACAATCTGCTTGATTTCGCTTTCGGTCAATGGCAGGAACATGATTGTTTCGTCGATACGGTTCAGGAATTCCGGGCGAATAGTTTTCTTCAACATATTCATCACTTCCTTCTTCGTTTCCTCAATTACCTGCTCCTTGTTGGCACCATTCAGTTTTTCCATCTGACTTTGGATATAAGCACTACCCATGTTAGATGTCATGATAATGATGGTATTCTTGAAATTTACCACACGTCCTTTGTTATCCGTCAGACGTCCGTCGTCCAATACCTGAAGTAAGATATTGAATACATCCGGATGTGCTTTCTCTATTTCGTCGAACAGTACGACTGAATAGGGCTTACGTCGGATAGCTTCGGTCAACTGGCCACCTTCATCGTAACCTACATATCCCGGAGGCGCTCCGACCAAACGAGATACGCTATGCTTTTCCTGATATTCACTCATATCGATACGCGTCATCATAGACTCGTCATCGAAGAGGAACTCGGCAAGAGCCTTGGCAAGTTCCGTCTTACCAACACCGGTAGTACCGAGGAAGATAAACGAACCAATCGGGCGTTTTGGATCTTGCAGACCGGCACGGCTGCGGCGTACAGCATCAGCGACAGCTTCGATAGCTTCGTCCTGGCCAATCACACGCTGGTGGAGCTCATCTTCCAGATGCAACAATTTGTCTTTTTCACTTTGCAACATCTTGCTGACCGGAATACCTGTCCAGCGGGATACAACATCTGCAATATCCTCAGCATCTACTTCTTCCTTAATCATGGCTTTATCGCCTTGCATCATGTGAAGTTCTTTTTGAGTATCTTCGATTTCCTTGTTCAAAGCTTGTAGCTTACCGTAACGGATTTCGGCTACTTTGCCGTAGTCACCTTCACGTTCCGCCTTATCAGCTTCAAATTTAAGGTTTTCGATTTCAACCTTATTCTGTTGTATCTTGTTGACCAATGTCTTTTCACTTTGCCATTTCGCTTTGTGCGATTTCTCTTGTTCTTTCAGTTCGGCAAGTTCCTTGCCGATTTGTTCCAGTTTCGGTTTATCGTTTTCACGTTTAATAGCTTCGCGCTCAATCTCCAGCTGTTTGATCTTGCGGGAAATTTCATCTAACTCTTCCGGTACGGAATCTACTTCCATACGTAATTTAGCAGCGGCTTCGTCCATCAGGTCGATAGCCTTATCCGGTAAGAATCGGTCTGTGATATAACGATTACTCAACTCCACAGCGGCAATGATGGCATCGTCTTTAATCCGTACATGGTGGTGGTTTTCATAACGCTCCTTCAGCCCACGCAGGATGGAGATGGTACTCAGCGTATCCGGTTCATTGACATATACGATCTGGAAACGGCGTTCCAATGCTTTGTCCTTTTCAAAGTACTTCTGATACTCGTCGAGGGTAGTTGCACCGATACTTCTCAGTTCGCCACGAGCCAGTGCAGGTTTCAGGATGTTGGCGGCATCCATAGCGCCTTCACCTTTTCCGGCACCAACCAAAGTGTGGATTTCGTCAATAAAGAGAATTATGTCTCCTTCTGATTTTTTCACCTCATTAATAACAGCTTTCAAGCGTTCCTCGAACTCACCTTTATATTTAGCACCGGCAACCAATGCTCCCATATCCAGTGAATAAACTTGTTTATTCTTCAGGTTTTCAGGTACATCACCGCGCAGAATACGGTGGGCAAGACCTTCTACAATGGCAGTCTTACCGGTACCCGGTTCACCTATTAATATAGGGTTGTTTTTGGTACGACGGCTCAGAATCTGCAATACACGCCGGATTTCTTCGTCACGACCGATAACAGGGTCGAGCTTACCGCTTCGGGCGGCTTCGTTCAGGTTGATAGCATACTTTTCAAGTGACTGATAGGTGTCTTCGCTGGATTGTGAAGTCACTTTTTCTCCTTTACGCAACTCGGTGATGGCATTACGAAGTTCACGTTCCGTCATTCCTGCATCTTTCAGGATGGTGGAAACGGTACTTTTTACAGTGAGCAATGCCAGCAACAGATGCTCCAGTGAAACAAACTCGTCACCCATTTCTTTGGAATATTGGGTAGCTTTCTGGAATACCTCATTTGTCTCGCGACTTAAGTAAGGTTCTCCACCCGAAACTTTGGGCAAGGAGTCAGTTTGTTTGTCAAGTACAAGTGCAACCTGTTGACCATTCATGCCCAGCTTCTGAAAGATGAAGTTAGTGACGTTTTCGCCTACCTTCATTACTCCTTGCATTACATGAACTGGTTCGATAGCTTGCTGTCCACGGCTTTTGGCCAGGTTCAGTGCTTCTTGCACAGCCTCTTGCGATTTAATGGTAAAATTGTTAAAGTTCATATCTTATATCTCCTTTCTATTTTTCATTTTCAATAACACCTAAGGGGGCGCAAAAGATTTGCCAATAGCCTATTTATGACAAAATTGCAGTTAATAAATGAATAATAATGACAAAATGGCTGTATGGCGTTGCGGGATTTATATAACTTCTGCCGAAACTAAGATGAGATAGCGGTAAGGTTACTTCAAAAGTGCATAGTTGGTTATGAATTTAAAGATAAATTACTGTTCCTTTCTGTTCGAAGATTTCGATTTTTAGGAAAAAGTTGAAAATGTTGCTTTATAACATCTTGTATTTCAGGTGTTTAAAAAGAGGGTATCTGACATAACGGCTGAGGTACCCTCACATAACGACTGAGGTACCCTCACTTAACGACTGAGATACCCTTGCATAACGACTGAGGGTACCTCAAATAACGTCTCAAGTCAGATGTAAATATAAAAGAGTGAATTTCGACTTTTTATTTGGTTCATACCGGGAAAATTTTGAATAGTTTTCATGCTGGGTTAAAAGGATTATCGTATCTTTATCCCTCAAAAATAGAATAGAATATATTATGGCAGAAGATGTAAAGTTCGCAGAGAATGTGATACTGGTGGATGTAGCATATTTCAATGATGTGGTTAAGGACTTAAAGAGATACTTTGAATTGCAGTTGGGACGTCCCTTGCAGAATATCTATGTGGAAGAATGGGCTTCTTATCTGGCACTTGATTCTGGTGTTCGTGATAAAGAAAACAATATCGGAGTGCTTTTTGTACATGATGGGCAGACTGCTAAATTGCTTCATTGTGATCCCGCAGATTTAAATAAAGACTTAAATGGGGTGGGATTTACGAATCAGTTAGGTGAGTTTTCATTCACTTCTGTATCTTCTGAGGGACTTGTTTCCCGGGCGAACCTCTATCTTGATCTGCTGAATATAGCACTCGATTCTGCTGATGTGAAGCGTCTCGTGCTGGTTCCGTTTATAGATGATTATGGTGCTAAACTTATGGAGGTTCTTGAGGAGCATCTAAGGGAAGCTGATTCGGAAAAATCGAAAGAAGTATTCCTTTTCAATATGGATGAACCTGCTCATCCTCTTGGTTGTAAGTGGGATTTATTGGGTTATTCCATGATGCGTGCGTTAGGCGTTAAAGCCGAAGAATTGGAATAGTTCTGTTTTAATCATCTATTATTAATCCTTAATCACTAACTCCGTGTCTGATTTTCGATTAAAAGTATTTCAATCTGTGGCGAAGAATCTGAGTTTCACGAAAGCTTCGCAAGAGTTGTTTGTCAGTCAGCCTGCCATTACAAAGCATATACAAGAATTGGAGAGTACCTATCAGGCGCGTCTGTTTGATAGGCAAGGTAGTAAAATCAGCTTGACGGAAGCTGGTAAGTTGCTGCTGGAGCATTGTGGCCGTATCTTGGAAGATTACAAGCGACTGGAATATGAAATGCATCTGCTGCATAATGAATATACGGGAGAACTGCGTTTGGGGGCCAGTACTACAATTGCCCAATATGTTTTGCCTCCGTTGCTTGCCAGCTTCATTAAGAAATTCCCGCAAGTAAACCTTTCGCTGATGAATGGTAATTCACGTGAGATAGAAGCTGCTTTACAGGAGCATCGCATAGACTTGGGGCTGGTAGAGGGCGTTTTTCGTTTGCCAAATCTGAAATATTCTCATTTCTTGGATGATGAACTTGTGGCTGTGGTGCACACTAAAAGCAAGTTGTCATTACCGGAAGAGATTACTTCCAAGGATATGCTGAGTATTCCTTTAGTACTTCGTGAACGTGGCTCCGGTACGCTTGATTTGATAGAGCGAGGTTTGAGTCAATGTGGCATTAAGCTTTCTTCACTCCAGGTGTTGATGTACCTTGGCAGTACGGAAAGTATTAAGCTTTTCCTTGAAAAAGCGAATTGCATGGGGATTGTCTCTATACGTTCCATTAGTCGTGAATTGGCTTCTGGTATTTTCCGTGTGGTTGAAGTGAAAGACATGCCTATGTTCCGTGATTTCAGCTTTGTGCAGCAGCAAGGGCAAGAAGGAGGATTGGCGCAAGTTTTCATGCAGTTTGCAATGCATAATGGAAGTAAACTGTAATTTTGCAAGTGCTGTCTGTGCACATTAATTTTAAAATGTGAAGTGCTTTGTAGTGAATAGTGGGGTGATTTTTGCTTGGCTATTACTTTCTGTTATCATGTATAATGAGATTTAAATAGGATAGAAAATGTGAATGACGTACCTTTGCGCCAGTTAAAAAACAAACATTATAAATACTAAATTTAACTTTATGTTTAGTCGTGGTAACAGAGGTAATACTTTGCATGGCATTCTGCTGATTGCCTTATTTTCTTTTTCAGCTTTTTATATAGCTGAGATTCCTTTCGTAAAAAGTCTTTCTTTTAGTCCGCTAATTGTGGGTATCATCTTGGGTATGGTATACGCCAATAGCTTACGTAATCATTTGCCGGAGACATGGGTGCCGGGTATAAAGTTCTGTACTAAGCAAATACTACGTGCAGGCATTGTGCTGTATGGCTTTCGTCTGACGCTGACGCAGGTGGCAGAAGTCGGTCTGCCTGCCGTGGTTATTGATACCATTGTAGTGGCTGGTACAATTTTTCTGGGTATCTGGTTGGGCAAATTGTTGAAGATAGACAAGGATACGGCATTGATGACCTCTACGGGCAGTGCCATTTGTGGTGCGGCAGCAGTGTTGGGTGCCGAACCTGTAGTAAGGTGTGAAGGGCATAAAACGGCTATTGCCGTGTCTACTGTTGTTATTTTCGGTACGATTTCTATGTTTCTATATCCAATTATGTATCGTGCCGGACTACTTGATGGTTTAAGTAATATGGGAGTTGCTATTTATACGGGTAGTACTTTGCATGAAGTTGCTCATGTGGCGGGTGCGGGTAATGCAATGGACCCTACGGATGCATTGGGCATTGCCGGACCGGCGACTATTACAAAAATGATACGTGTGATGATGCTGGCCCCTGTATTGGTTATAATGAGTTTTGCTTTGGCAGGGCGTAAGAGAGTAGATGCTGAAGGTAAGGCAGTGAAAAGCAAGATTACTATTCCTTGGTTTGCTTTTGGTTTTATTGGAATTATTTGTCTGAACTCTCTTTTGCAATATTTGACAGGTGCGGAGACAGTGAAAGAAATTCCTCTAAATGGGGCGATTGAATATATAGATACTTTTATGTTGACAATGGCTATGACGGCATTGGGTACTGATACCAGTATTGATAAATTCAAGCAAGCCGGTGCCAAACCGTTTGTTTTGGCTTTTTTACTTTACATATGGTTGGTAGGTGGCGGTTACTTGTTGACTAAATATCTGGTGCCGGTGTTGGCATAATCTGATTTATATGTGGAGCCCGGAGAGACTTTGTCCGGGCGTTAAGGTTTCGCTCCTGCAAACTGATAAGTTTTGTAGGGGCGATTTTTTTTATTTTCTTTGTAACAAAGTTCCGTCCCTTTACGTCTAACAAATAGATACAACAAATAAACAGGATTGAGATACAGAAAAAGCCCATGGATGCTGAAAGTTTTAAAAATGAGTTTCTGCCTTACCACCGCAAGCTATACTGTGTAGCCTATCGGCTACTGGAGAATGCGGCCGATGCGGAGGATCTGGTTCAGGAAGCCTATCTGAAGCTATGGGATAAGCGAGAAGGATTGACGGTTATCAGCAATCCGGAAGCGTTCAGTGTCACTTTGGTAAAGAATATGTGCTTTGATTTGCTCCGTTCAGGAAAATATGTCTTATCCAGACAGACGGTAGAATTGACTGCTGCGCAGGATGTTTCTCAAAATGATAACCTGGAAGTGCGCGACGAAGTACGGCAAGTAAAAGATATCATTGCCCACTTGCCCGAACAGCAGCAACGGATTGTGAACCTGCGTGACGTCAAAGGATGCTCTTACGAAGAGATAGAACAAGTGACCGGGTTGAATTCTACAAATGTTCGTGTACTGCTGTCCCGGGCAAGGAAAAGAATACGTGAGGAATTTAATAAATGGAATAACTATGAAAGTCGAGGAAATTGAAAGGCTGCTCACCGAGTTTTACGAGGGGAACACTACCGAGAGCCAGGAAGAGGCGTTGAGAGATTATTTCAGAACAACGGAAGTACCTGAACATCTGCAGAAGGATAAAGAAATTTTTCTTAGCCTTTATCAAGACGCAGATAGAGATGTGGAAGTTCCTGCGGGGCTGGGGGATAAACTAAGCCTGCTGATTGATGAAAAGGCTGAGGAAGAGCAAAGGTTCTTCAGTCCTAACAAGTCCAAACGCAACTGGCGCTGGATTGGAAGTGTTGCAGCTACCATATTGGTGATTATCGGTATAGGGTATGGGGTCGAAAATCTCGGAAGAGGGGTGTGTCCGCCTACACCGCAAGATACATTCTCTGATCCGGAAGAAGCTTATCAGGTGCTGCAAGCTACTTTAATGGAAGTTTCTACCAATTTGAACCAAGGCATTGCTCAGGTGAAGGAGACGCAGGTTGATATGAAGAAAGTAAATCAGGAAATAAAAAAAGAAATACAAAGATAAATGATTATGAAACTCAACAAGATTTTATTGGCAGGTGTGTTGCTGATGTTACCCCTGCTCTGCCAGGCGCAGAAAAATATATTCAACACCTACAATGATATGAAGGGCGTCTCCTCCGTTTATATCTCAAAGGCGATGATTGAAATGAATCCTAACCTGTTCACGAAAGATATCTATATAGGAAAGGTATCCGGTAAATTGGATTGTGTGCAGATTCTTTCTACGATGGATAGCAATATCAAGAAAGACATGCGTAAGGATTTGCGTGCATTGGTGCAGTCCTCTAAGTATGAGTTGCTGATGAAGCAGAAAGGCACCGTATCCAGTTCCGAATTTTATATCAATAGGAAAGGGGATAAAGTAAAAGAGCTGATTATGATTATTGATGGTGCTGCCAACTTGAAGTTTGTTTATCTGGAAGGCGAAATGACTTTAAAGGATATTCAGAATATCATGATGTATCAGAATACAAGTATGAATGAGGGAGGGAATGTATATCGTATCGTAGATGGTACTCTTGATTTGGCCGATTTGGGCGTTTTGAATGGTCTGCAAGGATTAGAGAGCTTGCAAGGATTAGAGGGTTTGCAAGGATTAGAGGGTTTACAAGGCTTGGAAGGTTTAAAGAGTCTGGAAAGCTTAAAAAGTCTGGAAAGCCTGAAAGGATTGAAAAGTTTGAAAGACTTAGGTAAGTTGAAAGATAGCGAATATTTAAAGAAACAGATGGATGCTGATACCTGGAAACGATTTGAGGAAAGCATGGAGATGCTTGAAAAGCGTTTGGAAGACCTAGAATGAGGCCATCTGCTGATAGGTGTAAATAGTTTGTTGAAAAGGGGGAGCCGATTCCGGTTCCCCCTTTATTGTGAAATTATTTGTCCTTTCTAAGTGCCTCGAAAATCAATCCTTCCAGTTCTTCTGCCAGTTCCGGATTATCGGCAACCACTTGTTTGGCTGCATCACGTCCCTGTGCCAGTTTCGTTTCATTATAGCTGAACCAGGAACCGCTTTTCTTGATGATACCTAAATCTGCACCCAAATCAATGATTTCACCGGCGCGGGAAATACCTTCACCGAACATGATATCAAATTCTGCTCTACGGAAAGGAGGTGCCACTTTGTTCTTTACTACTTTTACTTTAGTCTGCTTGCCTAATACTTCGTCACCGTTCTTGATAGCCTGGCTTCCGCGAATATCCAGACGTACCGAAGCATAGAACTTCAAGGCATTACCACCAGTAGTTGTTTCAGGATTACCAAACATAACGCCAATCTTTTCACGCAGCTGATTGATGAAGATACATGTGGTACGTGTCTTGCTTACGGCTGCTGTCAGTTTACGCAATGCCTGAGACATCAAACGTGCCTGCAAACCAACCTTATTGTCACCCATGTCACCTTCGATTTCTGCTTTTGGAGTCAGGGCAGCTACAGAGTCCACAACGATAATATCGATTGCAGAAGAACGGATCAGCTGTTCTGCAATTTCCAGAGCTTGTTCCCCGTTGTCAGGTTGAGAAATCAATAGGTTGTCTACATCTACACCCAACTTGGCAGCATAGAAACGGTCGAATGCATGTTCTGCATCAATGAATGCTGCAATGCCCCCTGCTTTTTGTGCTTCGGCAATGGCATGGATAGCCAGAGTCGTTTTACCGGAAGATTCCGGACCATAAATTTCAATGATACGTCCGCGGGGATAGCCGCCAACGCCGAGTGCTACATTCAGTCCGATAGAGCCCGTGGGGATTACTTCTACTTGTTCGACGCTTTCGTCTCCCATTTTCATGATAGAACCCTTGCCGAAGCTCTTTTCTATCTTGTCCATAGCTGCCTGCAAAGCTTTCAGCTTTTCGCTTGGTGCTATTTTATTTTCGTTCTCAAAATTAAGTTCGTCTTTCTTTGCCATCTTTATGTTTACGATTTTATGAATTACGATTCAAATTAGTTTATTTACGATTTACAAATTTACGAATTACGATTTAAATTAGTCTATTTAGCAATTTGGGATTTCCGTTTACCTTACAAGAGTTACCTTTAATCGTAAATCGTAAATAGTCAAATCGTAAATTATAGGATTTGTGCGGCGTGGTCTTTGGTTTTTACTTCCTTCGGCGTGATAATCCGCTCTATCACCCCTTCTTCGTTTATAATGAAGGTGGTGCGGAAAGTACCCATATACTTACGTCCGTACATACTCTTTTCTCCCCATACTCCGAACTGTTCTACGAGTTTCTTGTCCGTATCTGCAATCAGTGGAAAAGGTAGATTATTTTTCTCTATAAATTTCTGGTGCGACTTTTCATTATCCACGCTTACGCCAATTACCTCGTAACCGGCTTTGCGTAGCTCAGAATAGTTATCACGCAGGTTGCAGGCCTGTGCCGTACATCCCGAAGTCATATCTTTAGGATAGAAATAAAGAACTGTCTTTTTTCCTTTATAGTCGCTGAGGCGGATTTCTTCGCCTTTTTCATTGATGCCCAGTACTTCGGGCGCTTTATCTCCGACTTGCATAATCTATAATTAAATTAAAAATGAAGAATGAAGAATTTCCTTTTGGTATGCTTTCACCGTGCAGCTGAATTCTTCATTTCTAGTTCTTCATTTAGTTTATACTTCCAAATCTTTATCAAACACCTCATGCCACGGCAATCCTTGTTTGTTTAGTTGTTCCATGAACGGGTCCGGATTAAACTCTTCCACGTTCCATACCCCCGGCTTCTTCCATAGTCCTTTGAGGAACATCATGGCACCTATCATGGCAGGAACACCTGTTGTATAGCTAACTCCTTGCATGCCGGTTTCCTTATAGGCTTCCTGATGGCTGCAATTATTGTAAACATAGTAAGTGCGTTCTTTACCATCTTTCAGACCACGGATACGGCAACCGATGGAGGTTTCTCCTTCGTAATTTTCGCCCAGGTCTTGCGGGTTGGGCAATACGGCTTTCAGGAATTGTAACGGAACAATCTTCACTCCGTTATAATCCACTTCGTCGATGCGTGCCATACCAATATTTTGGATTACTCGCAGATGAGTCAGATATTCCTGACCGAAAGTCATCCAGAAACGTGCACGTTTAATGGTTGGGAAGTTTTTCACCAAAGATTCCAGTTCTTCGTGATATAAAAGATAAGAGTCACGTGGCCCGATATTCGGGTATGTCAGATCTTTATGGAGTTCCAGAGGTTGAGTAGTTACCCATTTTCCATTTTCGTAATAACGTCCGTTCTGTGTGATCTCACGGATGTTGATTTCCGGATTGAAATTCGTGGCAAATGCCTTGTGATGATTGCCCGCGTTACAGTCTACAATATCCAGATACTGCATTTCATCAAAATAATGCTTGGCGGCGTAGGCAGTATAAATACCACTTACACCCGGGTCGAAACCGCAACCCAGGATAGCGGTCAGTCCGGCATCCTCAAAACGTTTCTTGTATGCCCATTGCCAGCTGTATTCAAAGTGAGCCACATCTTTCGGTTCATAGTTGGCAGTGTCCAGGTAATTAACTCCGCTTTTGAGGCAAGCTTCCATAATGGTAAGATCCTGATAAGGGAGTGCTACGTTTATGACGATTTCGGGTTTGAAGCTATTAAAGAGAGCTACCAGTTCATCCACATTGTCGGCATCCACCTGTGCGGTTCGGATGTTAGGGTTACCGATTGCTTTTACGATAGCGTCGCATTTGGACTTTGTGCGGCTGGCAATCATAATCTCAGTGAATACATCCGGATTTTGAGCCACCTTGTGCGCAACGACGGTACCTACACCGCCTGCACCGATAATAAGAACTTTACCCATTTCTTTTAATAACAAATTACGAGTTACAAATTATAAACTAAAGGACGGAATCTTTCCGTCTCCATTTCATGATAAAAAGTACGTTTCCCTCATCAGGGAACCTCTTTTTTTATGGTGAGCAAATATAGGATTTAATTCGCAGATAAACATTAAAATCCCACTAAATACTTTTCAAAAAAAGCTTCTATTTCTAAACAAACTGCTTGTATTTGGGTTATTTTGTATATATTTGCCCCGTAAAATTAACTTAAACAACGAATAACAATGAAGAAAGTTTTAGTTTCTCTCTGTATGGCAGGGGCTTTGGTAGCTCTGTCATCTTGTCGCTCGTCCAAGGATGCTGCGACCTTATCTTCCATCAATGGTGAATGGAATATTATTGAAATAAATGGTGCTGCTGTAGTGCCTGCTCCTAATCAGGAATTCCCTTTTATCGGTTTTGATACAAATACCGGAAAAGTATTCGGTAACAGTGGTTGCAATCGTATGATGGGTTCGTTTGATGTGAATGCTAAACCCGGTACAATTGATCTCGGTGCCATGGCAAGCACACGCATGGCTTGTCCGGATATGACCCTGGAACAAAACGTTTTGTCTGCTTTAGGACAAGTGAAGAAATATAAAAAACTGGGCAAGGAGAATATAGCCTTGTGCGGTTCATCCAATCGCCCTATTATTGTATTACAAAAGAAAAACCCTACAGTGAAATTATCGGATTTGAGTGGTAAGTGGATAATTTCTGAAGCCGGTGGCCAGGCCATTCCCGAAGGCATGGAGAAGCAACCGTTCATTGAATTTAATCTTTCGGAGAAGAGAATACACGGTAATGCCGGTTGTAATCTTATTAACGGTGGATTTGTTGCAGATAATGAGAATTCTTCTGCTATCTCTTTCCCGCAGCTTATCAGTACGATGATGGCTTGTCCGGATATGGAAGTGGAAGGCCGTGTGATGAAAGCATTGAATGAAGTAAAGTCTTTTGGTAAATTGGCAGGCGGTGGCATCGGACTTTATGATGCAGACAATACGCTGGTGATGGTGTTGGTTAAGAAGTAATCCGAGAAAACAGAATACAGAAAAACGGAGATGTGTCAAAACTAAGGCACATCTCCTTTTTTTATATTTAAATGTTTTTTTCTCTATGCGACTCTTTT